>JAADFV010000452.1 GCA_013152695.1 Chloroflexota bacterium
GCCCGAGGCGGAGGACGATGTCGAGGGCGCTTCCCCACTGCCTTACCGCACAACCTCGCCCGCCGCTGCACCTATCCCACCCACACCGACATCACCCGCGCCCGAGGCGGAGGACGATGTCGAGGGCGCTTCCCCCCCAAAAAAAAGAAATGCCACAGAAATTACCACCACCGTGGGCGAAGTTGCCACCGAATTTAGCACTGCTTCCACTCCACCCCCTTCTTTCGCGGCCGCGCCACCACCATCCCCCACTCCAGCCCCACCGCCTTCCCCTCCCACTCCACCCAGTCGCGGCCAGCGGCGCCAACTCTCCATCCTTATCCCCACCGCCCTTTTCGGTGCCCTCCTTGCCCTGATCACCATCTACTTCATCAACGGCACCCTCGATTTCGGCCGTCACGAAGTGATTACAGCCATCAACAGCGACATCGATACAACCAACACCCGTTTAGAAAAAGAAACCATTGCCCTCCAAAATTTAAGCGACACCGTACAAAACACCGCAACCCAGGTCGATGCCATTGCTGCCCAAATACAAACCATGGAAGAGCAGACCCAGGCCCTTGAGAAACATATCGGTACCATCAGCGGTGACATAGGTACCATCCGCACTGATATTCGTGCTCTGGCAGCACAAAGCAGCCAATTTAGCGAACACTTGGCAACCATCGATGCCCAATTGCAACGCTTCGAGACCTTCACCTCTGGCCTCAAAGACCTGGCTGATAGTATCCAACCCCAAGCTACTACCACCAACCCCTACAAATCTCTATCGCCCACCGCCACCCAATCACCACCAGACGTCGGTAGCCAACAAATCGAAACAGACATCGTCACCGGCAGCTACGCCCTACAAATCTTCCCTCCCCAAAACCCCATTCACACACCTCCTGCGGGACAAAGCCTTATTTTCGGTCTCGTCTGGGATGATCTCAACAGCAACGGCTTACCCGAGGCCAACGAAATCCCCCTACCCAACGTCCGTATCATCCTCAAAGACATTCATAACGAACCGCTGGCCGAAGCTGTCACAGGTGCAGACGGCCGCTACCTCTTCCCTAACCTCATTCCCGGCGCCTACGTTATCACCGAAACCGACCCTCCAGGCACCGTATCCGTTACACCCAATAACGTAACCGTCACCACTGTAGCTAACGGCCTCGTTGAAATCAACTTCGCCGACAGTCACCTTCCCCCACCCTGACCTCCTCACTCCAACTCTTCGCCCGCCACATAAAAATCTAACTGCACACTACCATAACGCCGTGTATCCACCCGTTGCAGATGGATAAGCCCAGGCTCCTCATACTCCTTCGGATGAAGCTGTACCACAACTTCGCCCGAAGGAGTTAATATCTCTGGGCGCTTGTCTATCATCTCTAAAGCCTTCAGCCACAGCCCTTTGTACTGCGGAGGCGCCACGTATATCAAATCGAATGATACCAAACCAGGTCGCTGCAAAAACCGGAAGGCGTCATCATGCAGCACCACTGCCCCTTCCTCCAACTTTGTATGCGCCAAATTACGTCGAATAGTCTTCAGTGCCCCCCGGCCGCGTTCCACAAACACCACCTCTGCTGCCCCCCGACTCAGCGCCTCGATCCCCACGGCTCCTGTTCCCCCAAACAAATCTAAAAAACGAGCACCGACGATATCACCTCCCAAAATATTGAACAAAGCCTCCTTGGCCCGATCAGTGATCGGCCTCGTCCCACTTCCGGGCACCGATTCTAACTTACGACCTTTCGCTTTGCCGGCAATGACTCTCATTGCTGCACCCGTACCACACTCAGTCCATCCGAAAAGCGCCCTGTGCGTAAAAACGAAACCAGAGCCTCTCTACTCGTCAGATTACGATCATGCAAAAACCAGGCCAACAAGAACAATCCTAACACCTCAAACACAATCAAGATTGGTTCCTGGACGATAATCTCCGTGTAGGCCTGTAGCATCTCCTGAGGACTGCCCACGTGCCGCCAGGGATGCCAGCCCCACCCCCGCAAAGGCCACAATAGCGTTTGCGTAAACCCCCACATCCTGTCCTCCAACAAATGCGCTGAAAATGCCATCAAATACGCCAACCATTGGCGTAGCCGCCCCATCTTCCAGGCAAAAGCCCACACCAAACCATGCAACAATAATGTATGGCCAAAAAAAAGGGCTGCATTTGCGTTCGGAAACACGAACATAGCCAAAGGTTTATCGATCAAATCGGGCAACATATTGACCAGCGCCACCTTTCGATAATCAGTCTCTGGGAACCAGCCCAGTGAGCGTTGAACCAGATTAACGCCGGCCCATGTCCATTCCAGATGTCCTGTCGGCAACATAGAGATATCTCCTGCGCTCTATTATACCTCTGACCCTTGCCAAAACCTAAACCATAGTCATCATCACATGAAATACAGACGCCTTTCCCTTCTGCTTTTACTCATACTCCCCATCATCATTCCTTCCGCCCCTGCTTCTGCCGCGCCACCCCCTCCCTCCTCCCAAATCTCCTACTGGCGCATGGCCCTTGGCCAACCTCACGTTCCCCAAGAAATCCTCGTCTTCTACAACAGCTCACAGCACCATACCCCCGCCAGCCCTGCCTACACCGCCTCTCACGTACCTGGCACCCTCCTCAATACCATTCCCCAGTTAAATCTCGCCCGTTACCGCATACGCGGAGATATGGCCCAAGCACTTGCCCGCCTCAACCAAAATCCTGCCATCGCCTTTGCCGAACCCAACTACCTGCTCACGCCCGACTTCGACCCCAACGACCCCTACTACCAGAACTACGCCGCCAATGACGCCGCGCATAACGGAGGCTACCTCAATCGCATACACATAGCCCAGGCCTGGGATATCACCAGAGGCAACCCTGCCATCATCGTCGCTGTAATCGACAGCGGTATCGATCTCAATCACGAAGACCTCAAAGATGCCCTCTGGACCAACCCTGCCGAAATCGCAGACAACGGCATCGATGACGACCATAATGGCCTTGTCGATGATGTTTATGGTTGGAACTTTGCCGCCGACAATAACAACGTCGACGACTGGCTTGGTCACGGGAGCCACGTTGCCGGCATCATCGCTGCCCGTATCAATAATGCTAAAGGCATCGCCGGCATAGCCCCCAAGACTCGTCTCATGGCCCTCGGCGTCTTCACTCCTCCCGGCTTCGGCACCTTTGCCGATGAAATCAAGGCCATTCTCTACGCCGTCGATCAAGGCGCCAAAGTGATTAACCTCAGCCTCGGTGGTACGGCCTACAGCCGTGGCGAACAAGTAGCCATCGAATACGCAGTTCAGCACGGAGTCGTCGTCGTAGCCGCCGCAGGTAACAATGGCCGTGAGATCTATCACTGGCCCGCTGCTCAGGACGCCTCCATCGCCGTAGCCGCCACCACGGCCACCGACACCCTCGCCAGCTTCTCCAATCGCGGTGATTACGTCGACGTCGCCGCTCCCGGCGTGATGATCTGGTCGCTGCGTATGGGGGGCGGCTACCGCACCATGAGCGGTACCAGCATGGCGACACCCCATGTCTCCGGCCTTGCCGCCCTCATCCTTGCCCGTAACCCCACCCTCACTCCCCTCGAAATACGTACCATCATCCAAAATACGGCCACAGATCTCGGTGCACCTGGCAAAGACACAGCCTTCGGCTACGGCCGCATCGATGCTTATGCCGCCCTCCAGGCCACACCACCCTACACCGGCACCTTCCCCACCCTTGAACCGACCTGGCCCCCGAGCCAAATCTGGCCCCAACTTTGCGAAAACATCACCCCGAGTGGTAACTTCGAAATCAGTGGCAATTGGATTTTCAGTGGTACGGCCACTATCACCGACACTATCGCTGCCAGTGAAACCCATTCCCTCTTCCTGGCCGGAAGTCCCAACCAGCAAGGTAGCGCCAGCCACCTCCTCACCCTTCCCACCGACACAGAACACGCCACCCTTGCCTTCAACATTCGTATCGAAAACGAAGATCGTGATCTCGGGGACGATCCGGCTGATCCGGGACGCGATCACTTGCGCGCCTGGTTCCGTACGGCTGACGGTACCCCTCTCCTCGAACTCCTGCGCGCGGGCAATACCAACTACGACCTCACCGCCGGTCTCCCCTGGGACCGCTACCTTCACGTCCTCTCCCGCGACGAAATTACCCTCCTCCGTCAACAAGGTCAGTTTCAACTTTGGCTCTATGCCGACAACGGCCCAGATCCTGCTCCCACACGCTTTTTCATCGATGATATTCGCTTCTGCATCGCCCACCGTCCTCTTCACCTTCCCCTCATCCTCAGCCACACAACGCAATAGTAATTTCAAGGGCTGATTACACCGTACCGGAGAAAATTGTACCTCTGCCCACAAGATTGTCCTCAGATCGCAGCTATGCTATAGTTTTAGTGTCTTCTAAATCCCCCGCTCATTCCTTCCCCCAACCATGACACTTCGTCAGATTGTCATCCCCTGCATTCTCATAGCCCTTTTGAGCGTCGCCATGCTGGCCGCCCTGGTCATTTACACTCCACCGACCGCGCCCACCATGGCCCTGGCCATGATCCTAACCATTCTCGCCATCACCGCCGCTGCTGCCCCTATCCTGGGCCGTATCCAGCAAAAAATAGCGCCTCCAACCCGCCCTACCGACCTTCCCTACCTGGCTATCCGGCAGGGCTTCTGGATGGGCCTTTACCTCGTCGCTCTGCTTATCTTATACCTGCGAAATCTCCTTGATCCGATTTTCGCCCTCGTGCTATTCACCTTATTCGCCCTCATCGAGAATTTCTTACAAACGAGGGCCAATTGGCAGCAGCCGCGCCCCAAACCAAAACCAAGCTCGACAAAACCTGGGGCAGGAGCACCCTCTCGTCGTCCTGCAGCGAAATTTCAGCGTACCGGCTCGCAGCCACGTAAACAGAGCAAATCTAAAGCCAAAGCATCAAAACCACGTCCTAAATCAAGTAAAAAAACACCGCCTAAAAATTAGCTGGCTAGGCGGTCGGAAGTCTGAAAGGTGGGGGGGATTGGGTTCTACCTAAATAAACATCCAGGGCATGGATTAAAGCAATACGATCATCCCAGGGATACTCTTTTTCACCAAAACACATCGATTGTTCATGCCCCTTGCCACAGACCATTACCACATCGCCCGGCTCCGCCTGCTGCAAAGCCAGAGACAGGGCACGATAGCGGTCCGGCTCAGTCAACACCTCACCCCCGACGCCCCTACATGCCTCAGCAATTGCCCCCATAATCTCCTGTAAATCCTCGGTACGTGGATCCTCGGCCGTCACAATCGTCAGATCTGCCAATTTTCCTGCTACTTCGCCCATAAGGCGCCTTTTTTCCACATCACGCCTGCCCGCTGAACCAAACACCACAATCACACGCCCTTCTGTCAGGCCGCGCCCTGTCTGCAATGCTGCTCGTAATGCGTATGGAGTATGGGCAAAATCGACAATCGCCGTAAATGGCTGACCCCGCTCGATGCGTTCCATCCGCCCCGGAATCTGCCGTGGCTTGCCTAACCCTTGCCTGATCACCTCATCCCCTAATCCCAACACAAATCCTACAGCCCCCGCCGCCAGACAATTATACACATTGAACTCACCCAACAGAGACGTCTCTATCGACAGGCGTCTCCTTTCACCCCAACACATCTCAAAACGTAATCCAGACGGAGACTGTTGGATAGATTCAGCTCGCACCTCCCCTTGCCGAATCCCATAACTGAGCACTGTTTCTGTCGCCCGCTCCTGCAGGAATCCGTAAGAAGGGTCATCTGCATTTAGGATGATTGCCTTGGGAACCCGCGGTTTGGCCGGAGACTGGGCCACCAGCTCGAGCAAACGTGCTTTTGCTGCCCGATAGGCCGCATACGAGCCGTGCTCATCCAGATGCTCATGCGTGATGTTCGTTACCACGGCAATATCATAATCAATACCGGCTACACGCCACTGCCCGAGGCCGTGGGACGTCGTTTCTACCACGGCCAAACGGCTTTCTGCCTCCACCATTTCTCGCAGCACTCGTTGCAACGCAGGAGCATCCGGTGTTGTCGTGTGCAAACCCGTACTCCGCACCTGCCTCCCTACTCGTGCGTTGACCGTTGTGAGCAAACCAGTTGGTATGCCGCCAGCGGTCAAAATACTATCGATCAGATTACAGGTTGTCGTCTTACCATCGGTTCCTGTCACACCAATTACGCCCAGATGCCGGCTGGGCCATCCTTCCCATGCTGCCGATAACAGCCCCAGAGCATAACGAGCATCAGGCGTTTGTAAATACGGAACAGGTAGGCGCAATTTCTGCTCGCCCACCACGGCCCGAGCTCCCCGCGCCACAGCATCATCGATAAAACGATGCCCATCGACCCGTACACCCCGATAGGCTACGAACAACGTCCCTGCCTGCACCTGCCGGGAATCAGCGGTGATATGTTTGATTGGGATATCAGGCTGAGTGCAGGGCAGGCCCAGCACCGCTGCAAGTTCACCCAACAATCGTTGCATCAGCTTAAAAACTCAACTGCGTCCAATTGGTACCAAAAAGAATCGAGCAGGCAAAAATAATAAACAAACACAAAAAAACGACACCACAGCCACAGCCGCTGAGCGAACAACCACGTCCAAAACCAAAATTATCTTCAAGAAAATCGAATAGCCAGGTAAGAATCGCCAGCTTGATCAGACCGGTTAAACAGCCATCACGATCGTTCATGAAACCTCCAAGAAAGCGTAGCGTCGGGGGAAGTGACCCTCATTATAAACGAACAAGCAAACACACGGCAATGCCTGCAAACAGCTTGCGAAGGCCTTGTCGCCCGTTGTAGGCGGAGACGAACCGCACCCACAACGAGCGACTGCCAGTACCGTCCTTATGAAGGGTGCTGGTGAGTCGAAAATTTAGGGGAACCAGATTCCGTCGATCGCAAGGACTGCCGGGACATCACGCGAAAACCGGTAGACCAGAGCTCGAGCAACACCATGCGGAATCACTTAGAGCTGCTGGTCTACCGTGTTCTCGCTCTACTTATTCGCTAGTTTGCTGATCTACCGGTCTACACTCAATGCATCATAACCGGCAAGTACAGCTTCAATCCTCCCTCACCGATGAAAATGGTCACACTGGCTTCGCCGGTCATACCATCCTCATCGCTGACACTGAGGGTAATGTGATGGACGCCCGGAGAAAGCTCATGCAGAGCCAGCTCCTGGCCACTACCCAGGAAGCCATCTCGATCCGAGCTCCAGCGCAGACTCTGGCCCCGAATCGTACCCTCTTCCACATCCAGTCCCACACCGTCCAGGATAACCAGACGGCCAGGGGCTGTCATGGTACCATCGCGTGGGCTGTTGATGATGGCTTGTGGAGGTGAACCCGGCGCACTGAAAGTAGCGTCGGAAACATCCTCGCCGGTATTCACGCCGTCGCTGGCGATAACCTTGAGCAAAGCCTGATCGCTACCCAACATATCAGCAAGCAGCTGTGCCGTGACCGTCAGCTCTGTCTCGCCCACATCCAGGGCTAGAGCCCGCCAGCTAGCACCGGCGTCAGCACTGTAAAGCAGGGTGTAGACCAGATCGTCGCCGTCGGCGTCGCTACCCGACCAGCGCAACACACTCCCTACCTGCACCTGCTCCCCACCGTTTGGCCAGAGTACTTGTACCTGTGGGGCATGAGCACTGATCTCTTGCTCGGCTGCAACAGTGTCCCCCTGTCGCACCCGAATCCAGTGTGTACCGGCAGGGAGGGGTAGGAGAGCGTTGAGGGTGGTCACACGAGCACCGTCGTGGAAATCGAGATTGAATGTGACAGGATGACTGTAGAGAATGGCACCAGTGGCATCTTCCAGAGTCAATTGCCAATCAGGGTCTTGCTGAGTCACATCCGCCTTTTGTAAGGCCTGGATCGTTTCTTCCAGAGATTCGGCCGGTGGCTGCGTAAGGCGGTAGGAGGGATCGAGCCAGGCTTCGCCACGATCGGCATCGAGAACGCCGCCTACCAGCACATACTCATCCGCGTTTTGCAGGGCGGCGATGGCCGCTTGCGTTTGTGCATTCAGCCTGTGTTCGGTGCTGCTGGCCATACTCCAGGAAAGACCGCAGGAAACACCGTACTCTTCCAAGAGCTTGCAGTATTCCCACGGCGAAATCCAATTAGGGGATTGGTACCCCATAAGGGGGAATCCCCTATTGGGACTGGCCGCAGTGGGATCGTTACTGATGATGTAGGGTTCGCTGAAACTCCAATAGTTGTAATAGACATCCAGGCCGTAATAACCTTCGCTGTCAACATCGGCAAGGCTGCAATCGGGATATGGCCAGGGGTAGTCACTATCGACATCACCACCACTTGCCTCGGTGCCGTCACATTCCACATGTTTGAGACCTTGATTATGCCCTAGCTCATGAGCCATGGTCTCGCCGCCCCACATGTACCAGGGTGTGCTGGCCCAGGTGCCACTGTCCATAGTGCCCAGGGCATCTAAACCTGGCCGATCGCCCAGTCCGCGCGCACTGAAGTACTCATGCACCATACCGTAGTAGTGAATGGGACTGGCTGGATCAGCTGTCCAGAGCCGTTTCCATTGCAACCGGCTGAGAATGCTAGAAGCATCGCTCGTATCGTTCGGATCCCATTCTTTGTAGAAAGGCCGACCGTGCCAGATTGGCTTGAGATCATCTTCAAAGCGCCAGACATTCAAATCCGCAATGGGATGGTAACGGATGAGGCTGTTATAAAGCTCATCGCAATCAGCCTCTGTACACCAATAGATTTGAGTAGGATTGTTGCGATCGGCTCCTTCGTGCAGATGCAGGGGCGAGAGCATCATGTTCAGAGGGTCGGCTGCCTCGAAACTGACACTGACTTCCATCTCGTTATCGCTCTTGTCCTGCTCCTTTACGGCGTCATCGTAGTTGACCTCCACACGCAGGGTGACATCGCCCGAACGCCAATCTGTGGGTAAATAGAACCAGAAGGAATCATCGATGTTGACACGATCGCCACCATCTGCCCGCACGGTGATGGGCTGATTTTCGGCGTCGAGGGGAGAACCGGAGAGTGAGGAACCACCCCGCTCTCCGTAGAGGCGGGCATTTACGCCGCTCACATCCCGGCCCGTAGTCTCCTGGACGTAGGCCCGTACAATGGTTCGCCGGTCCTCAATCAGGGGCATGTCATTGTTCAGATTCTGGATGCCCTGGCTCACTTCCAGTCCCGTCACTTCGAAGTCATAAGGAGCGATCCACAGATAATCTTCGGTTTCACCATCGCTATAGCCTCCGGCCGGACCGCTCCCATCAGCATTGGTGGTCGGACTCTCGCTGAGGGTCACACGCACCCAGATGTCTTCGGTGATATCTTTGTTGTAAATGGGGAAGGAGGGGGTGGTGTAAGAAGTGTAGTACGAGCTTAGCTTGACTACTTCGTTCTGCACAGCCCACTCAGGCACGGGTATCCCCGCACAATAATAAGTGTCGCCCCACTTTCCGTTTCGGTCGAAATCGAACCAGACATTAAGGTAGGCATCACTGCCGTAGACACTGGGATCGATCACGCGCACGGTGTAGGAAAGGCTGGTGACATTGCAATGATTGAGAAAATCGGGCAATATGACACCATCATCCTGCCCGTCATTGTCCGGCTGCCCTTGTACGAGATTGTTGATACCATCCTGGTCGTAGCCGGTGTCGGCTTCTTCCTCGGCGGTAATCATTTCTCCCAGATTAAAACGCAGGGGGCTGTTGTGGTGAAGGGGACCGTAGGGTGGCGAGCCCGCACCATAAACGGTAGGAAATTGCGCCACAACCGTCGGATAGGCCCACATGGTGATGGAATCCGTATTGGTCGAGTCAGGAGCATCACCCAGGTCGGGTACGGAGGTGGGTGTGGGCGTAGGCGTAGGGGTGTAGGTTGGCGTGGCGGTAAAGGTTGGGGTAACAGTAGGCGTGGGACTGAGCGTTGGCGTAGGCGTCGAGGTTGGTAAGACACCACGGATGAGATAGTCTTCGGTCTCACCGAAATCGAATCCAGAAGGTGGACCACCACCATGGCCAGCCTGGGGCACAGGTAAAGGTTTTTCACTGAGGGTGATACGCAGCCACATGTCTCGGGCAGAGGCGGCATTGAAGACCAGGAAAGCGGGCGTGGTGAAGGTGTAGAATCCTGGTGTCGTCCAACTGACTACCTGATTTTGTACCGCCCACTCTGGGGCTACCGTAGCCCCACAAGAAGGCACATCGCCCCAGCGACCGTTGCGGTCCCAATCAGCCCAAAGATTGAAGTAAGCATGGTCGGGTACAGTCGTGTAAGCCAGGACATTGAACTGTATGGTGACGGTCGTACAATGCGAAAATACCGGAACTGAACCCAAGCCATCATCTCCGCCGTCCTGGTTGGCAAGGTTGGCAGCAGGGTCGATGTTGTGGACACCGTCGCTGTCGAAGCCAGTATCAGCCTCTTCTTCAGTTGTGATACTATCGCCTAGAATGAATGCCAGCGTGGCATTGTGATGGAGGGGGCCGTAGGGAGGTGAACCCGCGGCAAAAACGCTGGGAAAGTTCGCCGGCACGCCGGGATAAGCGTTCATGCCAATACCAGCACCATTGCTGCTATCAGGTGCGTCACCCAGATCACGCACATTTTTAGCGCCTGCGGCCGGGGTGGTAGTGGCAGTAGTAGTGGCAGCCTTCGTGGGGGTGGCCGTTTGTGTAGGGAGGGGCGTAAAGGTGGGGAGGGGGGTAGAGGTTGGGGGAGGCGTCCCCGTTGTTGTGGGCGTCAACGTAGGTCGGGCCGTGCCTGTCGCTGTGGGTGTCAAGGTAGGTCGGGGCGTGGCCGTAGCGGTGGGGGTAAAAGTAGGGAGAGGTGTGTTCGTGGGACGAAAATCGTAGTCGATCACCAACTCGGCTGCGGGCGTGATCTCCTTCGAGGCCAGATAGAAACCGTACGAGGCCACGCCAACAGGGCCGACGAGATAGAAACCATATTTACCATCAACACCATCGACCCAGCGCTGAACCTGCGCCGTAACATTCCAGGTAGCCCAGCCTTGCGTGCCGACAGAGGTAACGGCCTGTACCGTGCCCACACCGGGGCGCGTATTCCAAGTCACGGTGCCCTCGTTCCAAGCATCTAGTACTCTTCGCACGATGATGTCTTGAGGCACAGCACCGGCGACATCGCGCACATAAACACGCAATATCGCCTGATTGATAACAATGTCTGTCGGCACACCGCTGAGATCGAAATGGATAAGACTTTGATCTCTGCCTCCAGCTAATGGGTAAAAACTTACCTGTAGTTGTTGACCGCCGTAGTTAGTAGTGGGGTTCCCTTCGGAAATACGGGCGTCTGCATCGGGATACAGAGTGACAACAGCCGTGCTTTCTGCATGAACGCCCGGCCTCAAGGTGGCGAAAGCAATGACAGCAATCAGGGCTACAAGCGCAATAATTGCCATCGCTCTCAGGTTGCGAACCACTTTCGCTGGGATAAACATGTTCCATCCTCCTTAAAGAATATAACGTTGGCTTTTGCGTCCCCGTAAGGCAGAAAATCAAATGCCCACCGTAAAACCTTATCAGTGGAATTCTAGCCCACAAGACAGAACTTGGGGCGACAAAAAGAGCCTTCTCGCAAAGTCGCAAACGCGCTAAGCCCTATTTATGCTTTGCGCCGTTGGCGCCTCTGCAGAAATTCTTTCTGATTCCGACTTGTCCGGGTTAGGAGCGGAGACACGCGATTCATGGTACAACCGCGAAATATTCAAATGCGGGGTTCCTTATAAAGGATACCAATAAATACGCTTGTAGACAAAATGTGCGGCGACAAGGGTCAAAAAAAGCGCCTGTACGGCATGTACAGACGCTTTCTTCCGAGAAGTAGGGGGTAGTGCTCAAAAACCGCGCATACTCACCATCTGCACCGATTCTGTAGCCCATTGGATAAAGGGGCCGGCAAAAATACCGATGAACAACACCATAACGGCACTAATCACCAGAGCTGTATTGACCCCGGCACTGAGTTGGAGCGTGCGTTCATCTTC
>JAADFV010000453.1 GCA_013152695.1 Chloroflexota bacterium
GGAGTTCAGCCGGTTTGTCACCACGAGCATAACGTACAATTTCACTGATTTCCATCATGCACTCCTTTGTGAAATATTAGTAGATGGTACGAAGGCACGCCAGTGCACTTCGCTTTGAGATAATGACGTTGGCGAGGGTAAAGAGTGACGTGGCAGGGTGGGAGGGAATTTATGCCTCCATCGCCGCCATGACGGCCTCGCGTAGGGTGCCCTGGGCTACTAGCTCGGCTGCCTTGGCCATGTAGGGCGCGAGGGCCACATCTTCGGGGAAGAAGGGGATATGTTCGCGAATGAGGCGGTAGGCGGCAGCAGTGCCTCGCCCCAAAGAGGCATCGGAGTCGAGCTCACGGCGCCGAAAGTCAATGGCCTGGGCTGCTGCCAGCAATTCGATGCCCAAGATCTGTTCGAGATTGCGTAACACACGCCGCGCCTGGCGTCCGGAAATGGGGCCGTTGGAGACGTGGTCTTCGACATTAGCAGAGGTGGGGATGCTATCGGCGCTGGCAGGAAAACAAAGAGCCTTGTTTTCTGAAGCTAAGGCCGCTGCTGTGTATTGTGTGAGCATCAGGCCCGAATGGAGCCCCCCATTTTCGGTAAGAAAGGCTGGGAGAAGATTACCATTGGAGGCAGGGTCGGTCATGCGGTTGAGGCGCCGTTCGGAGATGTTTCCCAGTTCGGTCATGGCCAGGCCCAGGTGGTCATAGGCAATGGCAAGGGGTTCGCCATGAAAATTACCGCCACTGATGGCTGTGGCCGTGCCATCCTTTTCGAAAAAGATGATAGGATTGTCAGTGACGCTATTCAGTTCGATTTCTACGACCCAACGGGTATAAGCGACGGCGTCGGCACAGGCACCATGGACCTGGGGAATGCAACGGAGGGTGTAGGCGTCTTGCGGATCGATGCGCAAGTCGGTGCGTACGTAGTCAGAGCCTTTGAGCAACTCACGCATGTGTGCGGCCGTGGTAATCTGGCGAGGGTGGGGTCGCACATTGTGGATGCGAGGATCATAAGCGGCGACAGTGCCCTTAAGGGCTTCGAGGGAGAGGGCACCGGCGACATCGGCGATAAAACTGCAATTTTCAGCCTCTTTGACGGCGAGGCAGCCCAAGGCAACCATGAGGGAAGTGCCGTTGGTCAAGGCTAGCCCTTCCTTCGCGGCAAGAACAATGGGCTCTAACCCCACCCGCTGCAATGCCTTTGCTCCCGGTAAGATTTCACCCTCGACCTCTGCTTCGCCTTCACCGATCATGACCGCGGCCATGTGGGCGAGGGGGGCCAGATCGCCGCTGGCACCGAGAGAGCCCTGCCGGGGCACCACGGGGTGCACACCTCGTTCGATCATGGCAAGCAAGAGGGCAAGTGTAGAAACACGCACACCCGAATGGCCCGAAGCGAGGGTATTGGCCCGCACAAGCATCATAGCCCGCACAATTTCGGTTTCGAGGGGACGTCCCATGCCGGTGCTGTGGGAGCGGACAATGTTTCGCTGGAGTTGTTCGATATGTTCGCGGCTGATGATTTTGTTTTTGAAGGCGCCAAAGCCCGTGGTGATACCGTAAACTACCCGCTGTTCTGCTACAATCTGCGCGACCGCTTCACTGGCACGAGTGACTGCTTTCTCTGCCTCAGGGGTGAGGGCAATTTGTATCGTGTGTGGTTGGGCATAGGCCACCTGTACGACATCTTCGATAGTGAGGCGATGTCCGTCGATGTTGAGTTTTTGCATGTTTTAGATACCTGTTTTATCGATAGTCAAAGGTCGATAGTCCTTAGTTTTTGCCAGGAGAGATTTGGTGCTGGAAATAAAGTTTTTTCAGGCAGCGATAAGAGGGTACAGGACGGATCGAGAATCAATACTCTTCCGTCTATTTTCTGCTGGACTTACGACATGTCTGCTTAGGGTGTTGCTTTTGCACCTGCGATCTTTACGGCGCGATCGGGATAGTCGGTATGGAGGATATCTACCCCCATGGCGATGGTATCCCTGATATGTTCGGGCTGATTGACCGTCCAAGTATGCACCCGCCAGCCATGGCCATGAGCACGCCGCACAAAAGCAGGCGTAACCTCCTCGTAATAGGGATGGAGAGCATCGACATGGAAGAGATAACGCCACCAGCCATGCCGCAAATACCAGGGTAAGAAGGGCGCCCAGATAAGGCCCAGGCAGATGCGTGGCTCCAATTTGTGGACGGCGGCCAGTACCCGGGGATTGAAGGAGGAGACCATTGCCCGGTCCCAGAGCTTGAGCCGCTGGAAAAATTGAACGGCCAGAATTTCGATACCATTGAGTCGAGGGGTGTCATTGATGAGTTCGAAATTCAAGAGGAGGCGATCTCCCACGGTTTCCACCACTTCTTCGGGCGTGGGCATTCGTACACCAACAAATTCAGGGGCAAACCAGGCACCGACGTCCAGGGCACGGAGGTCTGCAAAAGGCCATTGATCCACCCGGCCTGTTACACCAGCCGTACGTTCCAGGGTGCGATCATGGTGGACGATCAAATGGGCATCGGCGGTGATCTGTAAATCAAGCTCCACTCCCTGGGCGCCCAGCTCTGCCGCCAGCACAAAAGCAGGCAGGGTATTTTCCGGAGCGTAGGCCGAAGCGCCGCGATGACCAAAGATAAGTAAGTCGGGAGGGAATTTCATAGTGACAACAGTGTCATGAGGATTGGCTACATGATAGCCTTTTTGTACCGAGAATAGCAAAAAAGTACATATTCATTCCAAATTGGTCTGATCTGCGCGACGATTTGTTGGCTTATCTGTTGAATACCCTTAGAATAGATGGAAATTAAACTACCCACAATTTCGGAGGACCTTTATCTGATGAGCGAAAATTCTCTTCAAGGAAAATGGGCACTAATTCTCGGTGCTTCCAGCGGTTTTGGCGCCGCCACAGGGCGCGCCCTCGCCAAGAAAGGAATGAACATTTTTGGTGTCCACCTTGATATGAAACAAACCCGGCCCCGCGTGCAGGCGGTGATCGACGATATCGAAGCTGCCGGCAGTAAGGCCGTATTTTTCAACATGAATGCTTCAAATGAGCGCAAGCGCGCCCGTGCCCTGGCCAAAATGAAAGAGGAATTGGCGGCAACGAATCAACCTTACATCTGGTTGATGATGCACTCCCTGGCCTTTGGCACCCTCAAGCCTTTCATTGCCGCCGATCCTGAGGAGGCTATCGCTCCTGCCGACATGAACATGACTCTGGAGGTCATGGCCCATTCCCTCGTGTATTGGACACAAGCCCTGGTACGAGAGGATATGTTGGGGCGTGGTAGCCGTATTTGGTCGATGACCTCAGAAGGCTCTCATCGCGTGGTGCCTGGCTACGGTGCCGTTTCTGCCGCCAAAGCCTCCCTCGAATCGCATACCCGACAACTGGCGATGGAACTGGGCCCTCGCGGCATTCTCGTCAACTGCATCCAGGCTGGCGTCACCGACACCCCTGCTTTACGACAGATTCCCGGCCACGAGCAGATCATCGAGGCCAGCATTCGCCGCAATCCCGGCGGCCGCATGACCCGACCGGAGGATGTAGCCAACACCATTGCCGCTCTGGCTGTCCCTGAGGTCAACTGGATTTCGGGCAGCATTATCTTTGTGGATGGTGGGGAAGACGTTACTGGTTGAGTGAAGGCCTCAATTCAGCCATCGATCACCATCTTCTCACCCCTCCCTCTCTTTAGGACTGTTTGATTCTCTTATGCCTGATACCGAACTTGACGCCGTCATCACCAATACCCGCCATTGCCTGACCTGGGTCGCCATCTGCAATCATTATCTCCAACGTAATCCCAAAGAAGATTTTCGGGATTTGCTGGAGGAATTACTCGTCGCCGAACAGCAGGCTGTGGCCGAATTGGCCGGCATCCTTCGCCAACATGGCATTCGGCCTGGTGATCTAACGATGCTGGATAGTTTGTATGCTCAGGCACGCGTACGCAAGACAGACCAGGCACGTATGCGATTCATTCAACAAGGTCTGGCCAATTCAGACGAATGGTACCAAACACAAATTCAGGCTTCGAGTCCGCCCCTGCGCGAACTTTGGCAAAGTTTAAGCGATCGGCAAAAGGCAATCGAAGCTAAATTTAGCGCTATCCTCGCCCAGGCAGGATAAACTCATCTCACTTCACCTCTTATTTTTTGCAAAGGAGCAAATTTTATGAACGTTTCAACGATTGGTGTAGTTGGCTGTGGCCTTATGGGTTCCGGCATTGCCGAGGTCTGTGCCCGTTCAGGATTCAACGTTATTGTTGGCGAAGCCAATGAGGAATTCTTGTCTGCGGGCATGGCGCGTATCGAGAAGTCACTCAGTCGCGCCGTGAAACGGGGTAAAATCGAGGAGTCTGAAGCAGCAGCGGTGCGGGCACGTATCAGCGGCACCATCGATTTACAGGATTTTGCCGACGCCGATCTTGTGATCGAAGCAGTTTCCGAAAACAGTGAACTGAAGAAACGCATTTTCAAAACCTTGGATGAGGTGTTGCGTCCCGATGTCATCATCGCCTCCAATACCTCATCGATCAGCATTGCTGCCCTGGCAGCCATGACCCAGCGCCCCGACAAGGTACTGGGCATGCATTTCTTCAATCCCGTACCGGTGATGACACTGCTCGAGCTCGTCAAGGGGATCCTCACCAGTGAGGAAACCATGGCTTTTGCCGTTGAGCTCGGCGCCCGCCTGGGGAAAACGACGGTTATTGCCAAAGATAGCCCCGGTTTCATCGTCAATCGTGTGTTTATCCCCTTCCTCATCGACGCTATTCGCATGTACGAAGCCGGTCTTGCCAGCAAAGAAGATATCGATACAGCCATCCATTTGGGCCTGGCCCACCCCATGGGGCCGCTCACCCTCTGCGATTTCGTGGGATTGGACACTGCTCTGGCCGTCGCTGATGTGCTTTATGAAGAATATGGCGAGGCTCGCTTCAAAGCGCCGCCACTCTTACGACAAATGGTGGCGGCAGGTTTGTTGGGGCGAAAATCAGGCCGTGGATTCTACGATTACAGCAGTTAAGTGCGCGCCTCAAAACCACCTCGCTTTGCGATCACCCGCGCCCAGCGCTTGCTACGACAGCCAGCAGAACTGGCCCTACGAAATTTCACCTGGGTGAACAATATCACCACAGGGGCGCCCTATTGCCGTTTTGCCTATGCAGACGAGCGGCACTGTCTGGCACAGCATCTGCATCTGCCCTTTGCCGCCATCTCGGTGGCAGGAGATGTGCCGGCCGTTGTCTTGCAGCTAGGGCAAGAACTCCTGGCACCAGGCCAGGACGCCTACACCCTGGCGCCCCCTGAGATCAGCAAACTCTTGACTGCCAGTATGCAAATCCTCGATATCCGCCCCGAATGGCAAATGCTTTTTCGGGGCGAAATCGAGGATCTTGAGCCCGGTGAGGCCCGGCAACTCCATAGCCAAGACTTGCCCGCGATGTTGTCTTTAGCCGCCACTGACGAAGTCATGGTTTTCAACGATGAGACCTTTGCGCGCGGTGTCTTTTTCGGGGTCTATGAGGAGGAAGAACTGGTAGCGATGGGTGGGGTACAGACGACGTTACCCGGTTATGCCGAAATTGGTTCCATCGTCACCCATCCCCACCACCGCCGCCAGGGCTACGCCACCCAGGTCGTTTCCGCCTTGGTGCGTTACTTACAAGAGCGGAGTCAGCGTGTTTTCCTGTGTGTCTTTCAGACCAATATCCCCGCCCGCAGGCTTTATGAAAAAATCGGATTCCAGGTGATCAACGAATTCCATCTTGTGCACTGGCAGCTCCCGTTTTGATTCCCCCTTCTTTTCTCCTGGCCGCGGCCTTCATCTCTGGCGAAATTCCCTTCCCACCCCGCTCACATCGACAATCCTGTCTGATCCAGCTCGGGAGGACGCCGCTTGTGGGGATCGTCTGCCTGCTGCCACAGATCACACCAGGGGGGATGGGGAATGGGGCGGTTGTAGTAGGGTGATTGGGCGTAGCGACAAAATGTGTGCAAACGGCTCACCTGTCCATCGCCATTGCTACGAAAGGTCTCGGAAAACTGGCAGGTGTAGCAACTGTGGCCCTGTAATTGCCGCCATAAGCGACGGAGAGCGTTCAGCGTCATTCGATCATCTGCACTTTGATGAGATCGGTGGTGCCGGGAGCGCTGCTCGCCGATCCGGCTGTGATTACGGCCAGATCACCATTTTGCAGCCAGCCATGCGCCTGTGTCACCCGCACCGCGTCCTGGATCACGGCATCGGTTGTATCCCGGCGAGGAGCTTGCAAAGGAAAAACACCCCAATACATGTTAAGCTGGCGCTGGATGCGCCGGTCGGGGGTCACGGCAATGATAGGGAGATGCGGCCGGTAGCGTGATAGCTGGCGGGCGGTGAAGCCAGATGCAGTAGGAGCAATGATCACCTTGGCTGAGAGATGCATGGCCAGATCGCCGGCTGCATGGGCAATGGCCTGGGCAATCACGTCGATATGGGTCGGTGTGTGCAAAGCTGGTACACGAATCTCAGTTTCTGTCTCTGCTTTCTGCACGATCCGATTCATCATTTCAACCGCTTGCACCGGGTATTTACCGGCGGCGGTCTCGCCTGAAAGCATGACAGCATCGGTACCGTCGAGCACGGCATTTGCCACATCACTGGCTTCGGCGCGGGTGGGACGGGGATTGCGAATCATCGAATCCAGCATCTGGGTGGCTGTGATCACCGGCGTTCCGGCACGATTACACAAACGAATGATCCGTTTTTGAATCATCGGTACATCTTCCGTGGGTAATTCGATGCCCAAATCACCGCGCGCCACCATCACACCATCACTGGCCTCGATGATGGCATCAATATGAGCCACAGCCTCTGGCTTTTCGATCTTGGCAATGACCAGGGCCTTTACACTATTTTTGCATTGTTCCTCAATCAGGTGCTTTAATTCGTAAACTTCGTTGCTACTGTGCACAAAAGAAAGAGCAATCCAATCAAGTTGTTGCTCCAGAGCAAACCGTAAATCTGCGCGGTCTTTGGCCGTAATTGCCGAGATTTGTGTGCTCGTTTGCGGTAAATTGATACCTTTATGGGAGTACAGCGTCCCTCCCGTAATCACTTTGGCCCGAATCTCTTTTTCTGTTGTCCTCACTACCTCCACTTCGAGCAGGCCGTCATCGAAAAGCATGCGATCACCGGGATGTACCAGTTTTGGCAGATCACTATACTGGTAGGGAATTGTGTCTGGAGGAGAAGGTTCGCGGGCGAACACAACCTCCTCCCCTACTGTGAGCTGACGTCCTCCTTCAGGCAGTACGCCAACCCGTAATTTGGGCCCCTGCAAATCACCCAGAATAGCGACAGGCCGGTCCATCTCTGTCGCCAGGTCACGGATACGCTGGATGGTTTGGAGGTGGGTATCGTGGTCGCCGTGCGAGAAATTGATACGAGCCACATCCATGCCAGCTTTCATCAGCCGGCGCAGAGTTTTTTCATCATTACTGGCAGGACCGATGGTGCAGATGATTTTTGTTGAACGCATAGGGATTATTTATCTTCGTTCTCAGTGGGTTCTGTATTCGTTTCTTTTTTGGGGAGCCCGATGATCACTTCGTCGCCTGCTGTCAGGCGTGCGATAGAGAGGCGTGCGCTCTTGAGTACTCTTTTGATTTTATTGTCACTGTAGACACTACCAAAAGTGGAAACAGCGGCCTCTTCATTGAGGTCGAGTTGATAAAGTTTGCGTAGTACTTCGCGATGGTGACATATCCACAAATAGAGATCGGCTACCGTGCGGTTGGGGAATTCCTTGAGCAGGCCCCTTTCCTCGATCTCTTTGGCCAGGGGCAGGTACACATTTTCGTACCAGCTTTTGACCGCTTCTTCATAACTAATCTCGTGTTGAGCGGCTTCACCCATGTACCAACGATGAACCGAGATCTGCTCATCGAATTCCTTGTAACGGCCGGGTTCTGTCAGGCGCAGATCGGCATCGGGATAGTATTCACCCAGTTTGGTGCGTTCCAGAAAGAGACGGTGCCCTGCTTCTGCCAGCCAGCGGCTCAATTCCTCGGCCGAATCGGCTTCTACGGGAAATGGCACTTCTACCGGCGTGACATAGGCTTCAATCATCTTGTCTCCGCGCGCTCGCGCCACCGAGACCCGGTGATTGCCATCTCTGACAAAATACAGCTCTCCCACCTGGTAAAGCTCTACCGGCGGCAGCCCGACCATCGTGTTCATTGCTGCATCGACCCGGCGCCAGCGTTCGAATAGAGCTTCGTTACGCGGCAAGAAAGCCTGATTGAAGTCACGATAACGGCCTACACTACCCACAATTTTATCCAAAGGAACTTCCTTGAGCTCAGGAAGGCCCTGTTCATGTGCCTGCAAGATGTTGCGTACTTCTTCGTAGCTGAGCAGGTCTGGATTTCGTTTACTGAGACGAGAACGCCAATCTTGCAATATTGCCTGAAAGTGAGCTTTGCGAAAGCGTTCTGCAGCTTGATTCAGTGTCAGAGGACTAAGGTCTTCGGGCATAACTATCCTTCCTCCGATTTATAGCATGGCTCAGTTTAACAGTCATGCGGCTTAACAGATTTATGCGGCACTTGTGCATGCAGAGTTAGGGCAACACGCAAGATGAAACAGAAATGATGGCTATCGATATGAGGTCGGCTGCACAATGGCCACACGGAAGTACAATAAACTACGCCATTCATTCTATCACCAAACGACTATCCAGGTCTACAACCTGGCTCTCAATCGACACGGACGACTGCCCCGGCGCGGCGCGGATCGCCAGCTCCCAGCAAGTCACCTTGAGTATCTTTACCTACGGCATGGGCACCACCGAAAAACATGTGCAGTCCTGGCCAGCGCACGACATCATATCCCCAGCGCCGTAACCACCCTACCGTACTCGACTTCACCCCCCCTTCAATCTGCAGTTCCCCGGCCTCGAAGTGGATGCGAGGTGCTTCGACAGCTGTGCGGAGATCCAAGCTGAAATCGCAGAAGTTGACGATGACCTGGAGAATGGCAGTACGCAAGCGATTGGAGCCACCGGAACCTACAGCCAGCACAGGAGCACCATCACGGAGGATGATCGACGGCGCCATCATGGAGCCGATGCGTTCTCCTGCCTTACCTTGATGGAAGCCATAGGGATGGAGGTCTGCTTCACCCAAGATGTTGTTGAGAATGAGTCCTGTGCCATTGAGGACAAAGCCAGGGGTTTCGCCGGCGGTCGTAGTCAAGGAGACCAGATTGCCGCTCTCATCCATCACACTGATATGAGTTGTGCTGTTGTGGCTAGGAGGGGGCGGGGGGTCAAGAGGATAGGGCTGAGCAGGTCGGGCCAGGCGGCAGGCGAGATCGTAGCTGTGGCGTTGGAGATGGTCGGCCGACAGGAAGAGCTCTGCGTCTCCTGTGCTCTCGAAGGTTGGGCGGGCAAGGTTGGTCTGACGCATGACCTCTGTTAGCAATCCCAGGTGGCGGGGGTTGCCGTAATTGAGGGTGCCGAGATCGTAAGGGGCCAACATTGCCAGCGAAAAAGCGATCAAAGCGCCTCCGCGCGAGGGAGGAGGGTTGGTGAAGAGTTCGAACTGGCGATAGGGCAGGTGGAGGGGCTTCCGCACAATGACTTCATAGGCGCTCAAGTCTGCCGCCGAGATCAATCCACCATGCTCACGCTGATCGCGTAGAATCATTTGGGCGATATCCCCGCGGTAAAACAAGTCCGGTCCCTCTTTTGCCAATGTTTCTAGCGTTGTGGCCAGGTCTGGATTGCGATAAAGCAGGGCGGGATGTAAAAATTGCTCGGGTGCACCGAAAAGCTGTGCGAGATCGGGTTCCTGGCTGAAGATAGGGTGCAGCAAGCGGCCGACATAACGGCCGAATTCTCCCAAGGTCACACCCTCTCGGGCCAGGGTGATGGCGGGTTCGAGCACGACGGCGAGGGGGAGCCTTCCTTGCTCTCGTTGCAAGCGCCAGAGGCCAGCGAGATTACCCGGTACGGCCACGCTGCCTCGACCGATATGGAATATCTGCCGCGTAGGACCGAAGTCCACGGAGACAGGAAAGAAGTCGATATCAGAAGTGTTGCTCTGTTCTAAACCGGGAAAAGTGCAAAAGAAATCGTATAAGAGGGCATTTTGTTGCTCGTGCTGATAGACCAGGGCAAAACCTCCCCCGCCCGGGGCGACAAGGGTGGGTTCGGCCACGAAGGCGGCGAACGCGGCTGCAACTGCGGCATCGGCAGCATTGCCGCCCGCCCTCAAGATGTCGGCGCCGGCCTGAGCGGTAGCGAGGTGGCCGGCAGCAATGATTCCCCTGGTCATTCTACACTCCTTTTACGGCTTCTTGATATTCATACCAGAGGGCAGAAAGAGTACGGCGGGGATCGGCACGATAGGCTTCGGGATCGAATTCTAAGTGCGGATAGGACCGTGTTGCCGTCGAAGCGGATAAGGCCGTGACGAGCTTTTTCTCAGAGCCATCAGCGCGTAAGAGGCCGGTATGCCGGCGCCAGTTGGGGCGATCGTAAGGAGGGATATTCCAGCGTTCTTCAGGAATATCGGCCCAGCGCCACAACCACAGGGCCGGACATTGCCGCGAACGGGCAATGGCAATTACTTCGGCCAAATGTTCGGCTGCTTCTTCTTCGTTGGCATAGAATACGCCATCCCGCGCCCGCGAGGCTTCGCCAGGGGCAGAAGTGGGGAGGCCAGCCAGGTATAAGGGCAGGGGTTGGTCGGCGAGGGTGGTGGCCAAATCGAGGGCAAAGGCTATCCAACGGGCATTCAGAGGCAGTCGGCGCCGGTCACTGGCAAAGGTGGCAATACTGAGGGCAGGTTGGCCCCCAGCTTCGAGAATGTCACTGGGCCAAACGGAGGTAGACATTTCCAGGGCGTCGAAGGCCTGTAAAAAGATGCAATCACATTTGGGGGCGAACTGCTGCAGTTGCGTCACTGTGTCGCCTATCCAATCGATCACCCTGCCTCTGTCGACGGCGGCGGCGAGACGCCCAAAACCGGGCATGGGCTCGATTTGAAAGAATGCAGGGTGCTGGGCATAGTAACCGACCAGTTCACGCATCAAGAGGGTGCGTGCCGTCAACATGCGCTCGTCATTAAATGGGTGGCGGATTCGCCCCCAACGCGCCCATTGGCCGTTGACAAGGAGGGCCCAATGGGGGGGAAGGGGGGTGGGGTTGACGCCCCATTCAGGCCACCAGAGGGCACCATCCCAGATGCCTGTCCATAACCCCGCATTTACTTCCAAGGCATTATCGGCGGCGGCTTGTAAAAAGAGGCCGAAATGATCAAGGGCCTTGGGGGATATACGGTCCACACTGGGCTGGAAGTCATGCCAGAAGAGGGGGACACGCACAGCCTGGAAGCCAAGGGCGGCAATGTGGGCCAGGTCGTCCTGAATTTCGGCGAGGTCGAAATCTCGCCAGATGGCGGGGCCAGTACGGTGGGGGAGATAGCCAATACCTAAAAACATGAATGATTGTCTCTTTTGAACAGGGGATCAAGTGAAGCGTGTGAGATGGTTGTTCCAGCCCGATACGACACGGGGTTCGGGTGTGGTTGAGTCTAGACGCAAGCCAAAGATGTGGGCATAGGTCGCAAGTTGGCCGCGAATATCACGCACATCGTAACCTTGCTGGGCGTCTTCTCGGATATATACAGCCAAGTCTTCCAGGGCCACGAGGGCCGCAGGCGTGTCGAGATCGTCAGCCATGGCCTGCAGGAAGCGTTCTTGTGTAAGACGGTAGGCTCTGGTCTGAAGGGGGGTGAGGGCGTTCGTGCCGCCAGGCAGGGTTACCGCCTCGCGTAGGAGATTGGCCAGGTCTGCCATCTGAGCCAAGGCATGTTCATCATAACTCCAGGAATGGCGATAATGGTGATTTGCCAAGTAGAGGCGAATGGCGTCGGCAGAGTAAGTTTCCAGTAAAT
>JAADFV010000454.1 GCA_013152695.1 Chloroflexota bacterium
CTATAAACATCGAGAGCACCTTCGCTATCACCCAAACGCCATAAACTGCGGGCCCATCCCAACCAGGCTTCATCCACTCGTGCGTCATCAGGATGATTTTCGACCAGGGTCTGCCAGGCTGTGGCTGCCTGGGCATAAAGGCCCTGCTGCTCGTAGCCCTGGGCCATTAAAGCATGCACTTCTCCGCTATGTTGCTCATGGCTTTCGAGATAAGCGCGCAATAGCATAAAGGCAGGATCGTACGCCCCGGCCGCCAGATCGATGCGCGCCCGCAGCAAATCATCGACAGGCTCATCTGCCTCCACCAGGGCAATGAGGGCGAGATAAGCATAATGGTTCTCGGGAGCGGTGATGGTGGCCTGATGAAAGCTGAGCATGGCAGCGTGGTTCTCACCAGCAGCCAGCTGTGCCTGGCCAAGGCGATACCAAATTTTGGTGCGATAACTGGGATTGCGCGCCCGGCGCAGAATGGCCTGATACGCGGCAATAGCAGCTTCGCTATCTCCAAGCTGCAAGCTGGCTTCGGCCAACTTTTCGCGCAAGCGCACTTCGGTGACGATATCTACCTCTGGGCTCAGGGCTAAACTGTAATGTGCCAGGGCCTCCTCGGGCATCCCCGAGGCAAGATAGGCATCGCCAGCCTTTTCGTAGGCGAGAGAACCAAGAAGGGGCTGGCGTTCGGCATAGATGCGCCAGGCAGACGCCGCCTCTTCTGCTAAGCCCTGAGCGGCATAAGCACGACCCAACCAGTAATACACCTCGGGGTGCTGCTGGACAAAGCCCGTATTCTGCGTGAGCGCCGTAAATTCTTCGGCAGCAGCAGCGGCCTGATTGTCATGCCAAAGTGCCTGGCCCAGCTCCCAACGAGCGGTATCCTGCAAAGAGGGTTCTGGATTCTCTGCCAGTAAGGTTTGCAGGAGGGAAATTGCCAGAGAATATTCCCCATTGTGGCTGGCAGTTCGCGCCTGTGCGAGCAGTGCCACAGGCTGGGGCGTGGGGGTCGAGGTAGGGCTCGGAGTGGGTGTGGCGGTCGGCGTTTCTGTTGGCGTAGCCGTTGCTGTCGCTGAGGGTGTAGCTGTAGCAGTTGCCGTGGCCGTAGCAGTCAAAGTGGCAGCACGAGTCGCCGTTGCTGCTGGTGCCGGCTGACTTTTACAAGCGCTCAGGAGCCACACCAACAGCAAAAGGGATGGCAAGGCGCGAGGGAACGAGGAAAAAGAAAACATAAAGCGCTTCAAAACTGAGTAACATGCCACCACAAAGGCAAATATTGAATTTGGGCAACCTGTCCTCTGCGCGACTCTGTGCTAAGCTGGGTCTGGGCGGTGAGGGTAAAGGGGGCGCCGGCCTGGACCGGCATCAGTGCCAGCAACGAAGTCGTAAAAACACCATTTATGTCAAGAAAAGAAGTGGACTGATTTTGGCCGCCATCGGCAAAGCTCACAGGCCCATTCAATTGCAAAAGAAGCTGGTCGGGAGAATTTTGATTTCCCCACTCGATATGCAAACTGAGGGGCATAAGGGGGTTCACAAGCAGAGACGAAGGAACGATATCCAGCCAGGGTGTGCTGGGAGTAGAAGTTGCCGTGGGTGTGGGCGTAGCTGTGGCCTCTGGCGTCGGTGTGACAGTGGCGGTAGCTGTTGGGGTAGGACTAGGTGTGGCCGTGGGCGTTGTGGTGGCCGTAGGTGTTGGTGAGAGGGTGGGGGTGAGGGTGGGGGTCGGAGTCGACAACGGCAAATAAAGCCGACCTGCACCGTAGGTATTGTCAGGACCGGCAATCCCTAAATCCAGACTGGAATCACTGAGATAAGTACGAACGGTGGCGATGCTCCAGGAGGGGTAGCGCTGCATAAGCACGGCCGCAGCTCCCGCCACATGAGGTGCAGCAGCAGATGTGCCAAAGAAACCCGAGCCATGCTCTTCCAGGGGAGCACCATCACTCATGCCGTAGGTCTGGGTACTTACGCCATCATAACCCATCAAATCAGGCTTAATCCGACCATCACTGGTGGGACCGCGACTGCTAAAGGACTCGGCAGGAAAACCCAGTGTGGTTTGCCAGAAAACCGCACCAACAGCCAGGGCATCGGGTGAATCTGCCGGCTGCACCACAGACCAGGCGGGGGTGGTGTATTGCAGGCCCGAGCGCGATGTGAAGAGGTTCAGAGTCCGCGCCTCGCCCTGAATGAGACGAATCGCCAACTCGTAGGTCGCGTCCTGATCGGCCTGATAGCAAAATGCTTCTGTGGGAGTCTGTGAGCCTGTTTGTTGATTTTCGCTCAGTGCCACTACTTCGTTGTTCCGGTAGAACAACAAATCATAATCATCGGCAGAAACAGGCCAGCTATCCCAACTGAGATAGCCGCAAAACCAATCCCCTGCCTGCAGAGCCACGTCATTGGTTTCGTCGCCAGCAGCAAAATTATGATAGCTGTCGCCGCCGCCGTTGAACAACCCGCGATAATGGCTCTGAGCCTGGTTGCCGGCAGAATTGACCCAGAGAATACCGGCATTGGTGGCGGTGTGCACGATGTTGGCTATGGCACCAGTACCATCACCAGGGCCGGTGTTGAACCAGCTAATGGAGTGAACAATGATATCGACACCGGCCTGAATAGCGGCATCGACAGCGTTGGCCAGTTCGACTTCGGTATCAAAAGCATAAAGATGGATGTTGGCATCAGGTGCGGCATCATACAGGATTTCGGCAACAGCACTGCCATGTTCACCATCATCCAGGCGCCCATCTGCACGAAAACTACGGGCACTGACAGTGGGCAGTTCTTGGGCTTGAATCAAGGCTTCGTAGCCGGCAAAACCGCTGTCGATCACGGCAATGGTGACACCTTTGCCCGTCCAACCGGAGGCATGCCAGGGATAAAAGCCTGCCGGAAACAAGCCTTCGCTGGGAATGCCGGCAGCCTGGTGCGGGTAGGGAGGTCGCAGGCGTTGGATGCCCCCTTGCCGCAGAAGGGCCGGGAGCTGGCTGGGCGGGAGGAGAATCTGATAGAGATTGTCGTGTTGGGCCTGAAGAATAACGCCCGGGGGCCAGGAAACTGGCCCTGACGCCTCGACTATCACCCGTAACATCTGACTGTCTCCCCCCAGCCCCAACTGGGTGGCCCAGCGATTTCGTTCTGGGGGCGTGCGTGTCAACCACTGGCTAATAGCATTATCGATGACGGGAGCGGGTGTAGGCGAGGGTGGGGAAAAGGGCTGGGCCTGTGCAGAAAGTCGGGCGAAGGCGAGCAAGCCCAGCACCAGAACAAGCGCGATCAGACCTCCAAGAAATCTTTTTTTCATGAGCTATTGCTCTCTTGAGCCAAGATGTAAGCCAGGCCGAAGGCGCCGGGACCGGCATGCACGGCCAGTGCGGGTCCGGCCTCTGCCACCAGAAGTGTATTGTCCTGAAGGTGAGCTGTGGCCGTTACCATTTCTGCCAGCCGTGTCGCCACGTCAGGGACACGGGTATGCGCTACGGCCGCGGCCAACAGCGTCTGGCCCTGGACCTGGGCTACGGCCCGTGCCATGCCTTTCTTCAGGGTGCGCACGGCGCCGGCAAAGTTTAGTTCGCCTTCATTCATGGTAAGAATAGGCTTGATCGACAGCACGGCGGACATACGCTTGATCGCGGACATCACCGGTGCCAGGCGCCCACCGCGCTGTACGGCTTCGATGGTGTCAAGGAAAATAGTGATATGAAGGCGCTCTCGCCACGAATGCAGCGTCGTAAGAATCTCTTTCACCGAGGCGCCGCTCGCGGCCATTTCTGCCGCCTTGAGTGTGAGTAGTCCTTCTCCCAGAGAAAGAGACCAGGAATCAAATACATGGATACGCCCGGCAAATTCTTTGGCGGCAATGAGGGCAGAATTGAAGGTACTGCTGTGTTTGCCGGTGATCGTGATGGCGATCACCTCATCTGCAGTTTCCAAGGCCTGCTGAAACACGGCCAGCCAGTCCCCTACAGAAGGACCGGAGCTCTGCGGCGGTTGGCTGATATCATAGCGTTGCCAAAATTCGGGACGGGTTTGCGGCGAATCCTTAAGTTCGTAATCGCCGAAGCGTGCAATGAGAGGAACTTGAAAGATATGATATTGTTGGAGAAGAGGAAGGGGTAAGTCGCAGCCGCTATCTGCGACAATGGCAATAGGGGACATAATTGTTTGTGTTTTGTTTTATGGGGAATGCAGCACCCTCTCGTTTAAGGCGATGGTGCAGTTTTTGTAAGAATCCATTGTTCGTACAGAGGGCGGGGGTTGAAGCCACTGACCTCGGTCACAATTTGTAAAAAGTCTTCGGGGGTGGGGGTATGAAAGCGATAGCGATCAATAAAGGTATGTAGAATCTCTAGGTAGGTATCCTGTCCCAGAGTTTGATAGAGGGCATCGAAGAACATAGCTGATTTGGCGTAAACCAGAATTTCGTAATTATCGGCTTGAAACGCCGTGACCTCCTGGCCGACGACATCATCATAGCCATTGTCGATGGCCCATTGCACAGGAATTTGCCAGCGTAGCTTGCGGATTTTATCTGCCGCCTCTTTGCCGTAGATGGTCTCCACATAAAGCAGAGAGCTTTGTTCTGCCAGGCCTTCGTCGAACCAGGGATAACGATAGGGATCAGAACCGATGAGGCTATACCACCATTGATGCGAAACTTCATGGGCGACCAGTAATTCCTGGCTATTGTCGAGGGCACGATAGGTATCGATACCGATATAATTGAGCCCTGGATATTCCATGCCGAGATAACGGGTGGGTGATTCGACGATGTCGAGTTCGGTGAAAGGGTAGGGGCTGAAGAGACGATTATACACCCTCAAGACCGCAGCAGTCTGTGCCAGGGCCTGCTTTCCGGCGATCGTGTCTGTGGGTAAGTAGAAACTACGCACCCGTATGCCCTCGACCGTCGTCTCGGCAATTTCGAACTCCTTGCTTAGACTCATGCTCCACTCGCGCACGGGGCCGGTCGTGATAATATGCTCGGTCCAACCGGGAGTTGTGACCGTACGAGTGATCTCGATACCTGTGGAAGCGAGGCGGTAATCGCTAGGAATGGTGGCTGTGATCCAATAAAATGCAGGATCGGTGAGAGCAATATCGCCAAAGGTGGGAGGAATTTCCAGCCGCCAGGGATCCGTAGGCAAGCCGGTTTGAGCGGCAAGGATAGGATAGCTGTAGGGTAAAGCCAGAATACCTTCACTTTCACCAAATAAGACATAGCCACTACGCTCAGGGGCCACTATTTCGTAGTTGATTTCGAGATCGAGAGTCTGATCTGGGGGCAAAGGACGCGTGAGGGTGATGCGGGCTGCTGTGTTTTCAACGGCGAAGGCAAATCCGGCGGCAAAGCGATCCGGTAATGTCGTGACCCCGGTCAGAGTCATGCTGCCTACCAACTGCGGTAGGTTGGGGTAAAGGCGTACGAAGATGCTATTGAGGGGCATACCACTAAGGTTGCGCATGTGAATACGCGCTGTACCCGACACTTTACGGAGGCTAGGGTCCACCTTGATTTCGATATCATAACGCGGCGCCGCCTCCAAATCAAAATCTGCCGGTAATTGTGCAGGATCGAAATCGGCACGGTAGGGTGCGAGAGGATCAGCGGCAGGCCCGTTCTTGCCACACGCGGCCAGAACTAAAGCTAAGAGAAGGGAGGGGATGAGGATGTGCTGTAGTTTCACGGAGTGCTTCACTCAAGACCGGGGGAGAGATCGAGAATTATTGAGAAGATACGCTATCTTGATTATAATGGTACGCATAGTGTTCTTTCCCCCACATTATGCGCAATTCTGTCAAGACTGGCAAGGCTTGTGCACTCCCTATCCCCCAGGAGCAATTTGATGTACCGTAAAACCAAAATCGTGATCAGCGATACCCATATTGGTGCTGGTGGCGGCCTCGAAGGCAATAAACTGGAGGATTTTATCTCTGACTCTGAGTTCATAGCCTGGATTCGTCGCCTGATCGATGAATCCAATCAACAAGGGATTGAGATAGAATTCATCATCAACGGTGATTGGATTGAGTTTTTACAGGTACCTGCCGTAGATCAGTTCGAACCGGAGCACATTTACGATGCTTCTTATTACACCGATGTCTCGGAAGAAGCAGCTTTGCAGCGCCTGGAAATTGTTCACAAATGGCATAGCGACATCTTTGTTGGCCTCTCCGACTTTCTCAATCCCGGCCTTCCCCGCCGTACCCTTACGATTCTCTTCGGCAATCATGATCCCGAGTTGGTTTACCCCAAGGTGCAGGAACGGCTACGAGAAATGCTCCATGCCAGCGGCGCTGAGAAAGACCTGGTCAGCTTCGGCCCGCGTTATTATTTCCGCGACGGTGTCTACGTTGAACACGGCAATGCTTATGGTGAAGCCGTCAACAAATTCACGAACCCCGACTTACCGTTTGATCCCAAACAGCCCTCCCTGATCGAACGCCCCAGTGGCTCTCACTTCGTTACACGTTTTTTCAACCAGCTCGAGTGGGAACGGCCCTGGGTAGACGGCGTGCATCCGCTGACCTCGCTCATTTTTTATGCTCTCGCCTATGAGCCCGTCTTTGCTCTGCGTGTACTCAAGGCCTTTTTAGAAGTTGCACCCAACATCCTTGTCAGTATCAGTGGCGCTCCGGCGGAGGGTGCTGGCAACGTTAGCCAGCAAGTTCTGACCCAAATTGCCAGTGAGGAGCAACAAGCGGCTGTAGCCCAACAGCTTCAGTCGGACCCTGATTTTGCCCGCGCTTTTCAAGCCCAGGTACAGCAAGCGTTAACAGAAAAGGGTATTGCGCCAACGCCATCCCTGGGTATCGCCGGCGCACCGTCCACGCTCCCGCCCCAGGTGCGTGCCCGCGAGATCACAGAATATTACTGGCAACTCTTGGAAGAAGCTGCCGACCGTATTGCCCGAGAGCGGGGTGCTCAGGTCGTCCTCTTCGGCCATATTCATGAACGTGTGCATAAACAGCTTCCCTCCGGTGCCACTTACCTCAACACCGGCACCTGGGTGTGGAAAGGTGACTTCAGCAAAGCGCCGGACCAGGTCTGGCAGGACCTCTTGGTCCATCCTGACAAGTACAGTCGTGCCCGCGAGCTAAGCTATGCTCGCATTGACTACGATGAAAACGGTGTGCTATCGAACGTACAGCTTTTGCGTGTCGGCGATGCTCCCTCCCCTCCACCTGCACCCGGCCCTCTCCCCCAACCCGGCTGGTGGGCGAAATTTCTCCTGGCCCTCCGTTCTTTCTGGCAACGATTCTTTGCCAAATAGCACGGCTTTCTTCGACAGTAGCCTGCATTATCATGTCCCGACATTTTATCATCGATACAGACACCGCTTCTGACGATGCCGTCGCCATCCTCATGGCCCTACAGTGGCCAGATGTGGAAGTCGATGCCATTACCATCGTTGCTGGCAATATGCCGGTAGCACAGGGAAGCATCAATGCCCGCTTCACCGTCGAACTCTGCAAGAAGGAGACGCCGGTTTACGAGGGCTGTACCCGGCCCTTGCTCCGTGAACCCTTCCCCGCCCACTGGTTCCACGGCCCCGATGGCATGGGCGGCATGCATTATCCGCCGCCACAACGCCCGCCCGCACCTGGTCACGCTGTACCGGAGCTAATCCGTCGCTTTGGCCAGGCACCCGGCGAGATCACCCTGGTCACGCTGGGGCCTCTGACGAATATTGCCACAGCCTTGCGCCTTGAACCGAGGCTGGCGCAATGGGTAAAGCAATGTATTGTCATGGGCGGCGCCGCCTGCACCGTCGGAAACATCACCCCGGCCGCCGAATACAACATCTGGTGTGATCCCGAAGCTGCTCGTATCGTCTTTCACTCGGGGATGCCCATTCTTATGGTGGGCTGGGAAGTAAGCCGGGGTGAAGCCAATTTAAGTGAGGCCGAGATCAACGACATCTACCAACTGGGCAGTGATCGAGCCCGTTTTGCCATGGATTGCAACAAACACGCCCTCGCCGCCAGTGTCACCTTGCAGGGTGATCCCGGTTTGGGGCTGCCCGATCCCGTAGCCATGGCCGTGGCTCTCGACCCCAGCATCTGTAGGCAACGCAGCCGTCATTTTGTCGAGGTATCTTGCGATGAACTGACACGAGGAATGACAATTGTCGATCGACTGAACGTCGCCACCACGCCGCCTGCGCGCGATACCCTATGGAGCAACAAATCTCCCAATATCGATGTCTGCTGGGAGATCGATGCCCCCCGCTGGAAACAGATGTTGTTGCAAACCTTGGCCCCCTGAAAAGGGGCAGGGCAGCGGCAGAATAACAGCCATTTCATCCCCTCCCCATGCTATACTTTACCTATGCCCTCAACTTTCTCCTGATGATCGCCTTGCCGATCGGGTTGGGGTTCTTTTTGGCTCGGCGCTATGGCCTCGCCTGGCGTCTCTTTTTTGCCGGCGGCATCACTTTTATCCTGGCCCAGGTATTCCACCTCCCTTTCAACTTTGCCCTCACCCTGGCCTTCAAAAAAGATATTCTGCCTGCGCCTCCTCCACAGTGGCATCTCCTCTTCAATGCGCTTGTTCTGGGCCTTTCTGCTGCACTCTTCGAGGAGTTCGCCCGTTACATCAGCTTACGTTACTTTCTCAAGAAACAACGTTCCTGGAAAAAAGCCCTGATGTTTGGCGCCGGTCATGGTGGTACCGAGGCTGTCATTCTCGGCATCATCGCCGCCATAGCATACATCAATTTAGTCGTTTTACGCAGCAATCCCGCTTTACTTGAGAGCCTCCCCCCTACCCAGCTCCAAGCTGTGCAACAGCAGTTGCAGGCTTATTGGTCAGCCCCATGGTACATGTCGATCTTAGGCGCGGTAGAACGTGTATTTGCAATCTGTTTTCATCTCAGTGCTGCTGTTCTGGTCATGCAGACATTTTTACGGAATCAGTGGCGCTGGTTGGGATTGGCTATTGTCTGGCATTGGTTGCTGGATGGCCTCACCGTCTATGTGGTAGGGATGTGGGGAGCCTTAGCCACTGAAGGCATGTTAGGCCTACTTGCCCTTGCCAGCCTGGGAATCGTCTTCGCTCTGCGCTCTCCCGATCCCAGCCCACCTCCACCGGCGGCACCGGTCGAGATACCCCCCTCCTCCCCTGAAGAAACCCGGCCTGCACTCACGCCCGACCTACTCGAGCGTTCTCGCTATGAATGAAGTATTGAGCATGATTCACACCGAAAACCTTACGCGCATTTTTAGAATCAAAGATAACACAGAATTAGTAGCAGTCGATCGTCTCAGCATCGATGTTCAGGCAGGAGAAGTCTTCGGCTTTCTCGGCCCCAACGGTGCTGGCAAAACCACAACCATCCGCATGCTAACCTGTCTCATCGCGCCAACACAAGGGACAGCCACCATCAACGGCTACACCGTTGGTGTAGACAATCAGGCCATCCGCAAAAGTGTGGGTATTCTCACAGAAACACCGGGAATGTATGAGCGACTGAGTGCCGCCTACAACCTGCGAATCTTCGCTAATCTCTACGGTGTCAGCAATCCCGAGGCCCAGATTGCCAAATACCTGCAGATGATGGGTTTGTGGGAGCGCCGTGACGAGGAAGTAGCCGGATTTTCCAAGGGAATGCGCCAAAAACTGGCCTTAGCACGGGCTCTCCTCCATGAACCGCAAATCCTCTTCCTGGATGAACCTACGGCCGGCCTAGACCCCGAGGCCGCCCACATGGTCCGGGATTTTATCGCAGAACTTCGTGATCAAGGACGCACGGTATTTCTTTGCACCCACAACCTCGATGAGGCTGACCGGCTTTGCGACCATATCGCCGTATTCAAAACACGCCTTATCGCCATGGATACGCCGACCAACTTACGCCGGCGCCTCTTTAGCCGTCAGGTTGTTTTTCACCTACGCGCCCTGGACCCAGCCTTCATCACCACTGTCAAGTCCCTGCCCTTTGTCGAAGATGTACAGGCCATCGACAACAAATTAGTGGTGCGTTTACATGACCCCGAGCAGTACAATCCTGCCATCATTCGCAGTTTGATTGCAGCCGGCGCCGATATTCAATTTGTGGGCGAACTACGCTACACCCTCGAAGACGTCTATCTCCAGCTTGTTCAGAACAACCCCTCCCTGAATTGATCTCACATGAATAAAATACGCATCACTACCATCGTCCGCAAAGAATGGGCCGAGCTTTATAAGAATTCGCTGGTGCTGTCCACAGTCCTTTTTATGCCTCTAATCTTGACCGCCCTACCCCTTCTCATTCTTTGGGCATCCGGTGGCTTTAATGGCACAGTCGATATGATCACGGCCGAATTACCTCCGCAAATGACGGCCCTGTGTACAGGATTAAACGGTGCCGCCTGCAATCAAGTCTTTATTGTCAGCCAATTTATGCTCCTTTTCATGATGATTCCCCTGATTATTCCCGCGGCCATCGCCCCTTACAGCATTGTCGGCGAAAAAACACAACGGAGCCTGGAACCCCTGCTCGCCACCCCCATCACCACAACCGAGCTACTCATTGCCAAAAACCTGGCTGCCGTCATTCCTGCCATTCTCGCCACCTGGTTTTCATTTGCCATCTTTGCTGTGGGTGCACGGCTACTCATTGTGGATCACCTTGCCTTTATCCGCCTCTTCGATGCCCGCTGGCTCATTGCCATCTTTTTCCTCTCCCCCCTCCTGGCGATTCTTTCCGTCGATCTGTCAATCATGATCTCTTCTCGTAGCAACGATGCCCGTGTGGCCCAGCAAACAGCCAGCCTGTTCGTGCTGCCTGTGGTCTTTTTACTTTTGGGCCAGATCCTCGGCTTTTTGATCTTCAGTACCACTGTGGCGATCATATTTTCCCTTGTCGCCCTGGTGCTCGACATTGCTCTCACTTTCCTGGCCGTACAGATTTTTGATCGTGAGGCGATTCTCACACGCTGGCAATAGCCAGACCCACTATGAACGCACATCCTCTCCACCACCTTTGGCGACGACACCTGGTTTTGGTGATCGTAATGCTTCTCTTGCTGATGACAATGCCGGTTTCGGCGCAGGAACAAGGCCTCACCCTGCGCCTGAATCGTGACTTTGGCTATGCCGGTTTCAGCGGTGATATTCAGGGTACCTTTAGTTTCCGCGTAAGCGGTCCAGATAATTTACGCGAAGTCGAGTTTTATATCGACGACCAGTTGGTGGGCGTCGATTACGAGGCTCCCTGGCGCTACCAGTTTCGCACCGATGATTTCGCCCTGGGCGTACACGAACTCTATGCGATTGGCCGTACCGACGATGGTAAAACCCTAAAATCGAATGTCCTGCGACGCGAGTTTGTTCCCGCGGCAAAGGGGTGGAAGTTTGCTGCCAAAATCCTCGTTCCTCTTCTTATCCTCACCCTCCTCATTCCTGTAACCATGTACCTGCTAGAACGGCGGCAGGGCAAGAAACCTGGGAGGGGATATGGTGTGATGGGTGGGGCAGTGTGTCCACGCTGTGGCTATCCCTTTGCTCGTCACTTTTGGGCGCCCAATCTCGGCCTCGCCAAATTCGATCGTTGCCCCAATTGCGGCAAATGGAGCGTCGTACGTCGCGCCTCGACTGAAGAACTGGAACGGGCAGAACAGCAGTTTTTTGCCGAATCCAAAACCGTGACCGAACCACAATTGTCCGAAGAAGACAAACTGCGCCAGCAGATCGAAGAGTCGAAATACGAATAAACTCATCCTCTCATCCTCTTTCTTACCCGACCTGTGGCCCCGATACCTACCGATAGCGGGCCCGACCCTATCTCATTTACATCCAAGGAGTCCTAACATGAGCTTGAAATACAAAATCAGCGGTACTACTCTGCCTGTCGTCACCGTCGAACTTGAGCCGGGGATCAAAGTCTACTCTGAATCCGGCGGTATGAGCTGGATGAGCGGCAATGTCGATATGGATACCAACACGGGTGGGGGACTGGGAAA
>JAADFV010000455.1 GCA_013152695.1 Chloroflexota bacterium
ATTACCACCCGCACTGCCATTGACACCGCCCACATCAGCATGCAGCCAGAAACCCTGGCTGCCATCCAGGCCGGTGACATCAAAAAAGGCGACGTTCTGGGCACGGCCCGCATTGCCGGCATCATGGCCGCCAAAAAAACGCACGAGCTCATCCCGCTTTGCCATCCCCTGTTGATCACCAAGGTCGGTATTGACTTCGAATACAGCGATACAGGCGTACGCATCACAGCCACGGTACGCTGTAACGGCCAGACCGGCGTGGAAATGGAAGCCCTTACCGCGGCATCGGTGGCAGCCCTCACCATTTACGATATGGCCAAGGCACTGGAAAAGACCATGCGCATCGAAGACGTGCATCTGCTCTACAAAGAAGGTGGCAAGAGCGGCCGCTTCGTGGCAGAACAATAACCCCGAACCCCTATCCCCGCGGAGATCATAGCATGAAAATCACCGTCAAACTTTTCGCTGCTTTACGCGATGTTTTTCAAAGCAATTCCCTGGAATTGGACCTGCCAGACGACGCTACCGTCCAGGATCTGGTGTCTCGTTTGCGTGAAGACACCCCCGCCTTCAACGCTGACGGCGCCCTGCACGTTGCCATCAATAAAAAATATGCCGACTCCTGGGAAACACCGCTGCACGAGGGCGACGAGGTCGCCATCTTCCCCCCCGTGGCCGGCGGCCAACAGCAGCGCCGCTTCTGGATCACCAGGGACCCGCTGTCAGCCGATGCGTTGGCCGCGATGCTCACCGCACCGGAGCGCGGGGCCATTGTGATCTTCTCGGGCATCGTACGCGGCACCACCGGCGATCTGGAAACCGACCATCTGGAATACGAAGCTTACGAAGAAATGGCCACGGCCATGCTGGCCCAAATTGGGGCCGAGGTGCAGGAAAAATGGCCGCAAATCCTGGATATCGCCATTGTGCATCGCATTGGCCGCCTGGAAGTCGGCGAGTCGAGCGTGATGATCGCCGTGGCCGCTGCCCATCGGCAGGGCATGTTCGAGGCCTGCAGCTACGCAATCGAACGGCTCAAACGCATCGTGCCCGTATGGAAAAAGGAAGTGGGGCCCGATGGCAGTTATTGGGTGGAGGGACCACGCGGAGAGGACAGCCCGGCCACGTTTTAGGTAAAAGACGCGAGCGCTGAAAACACGGATAATTTTCTCTTTCCATGTTTTCAGCGCTTGTCGCGTCCTCCCCCCAAGCGCTCTCAGGCATCCTCTTCCACCTTAAAATGTCTTTGGCGATGGCTTCGGATCGAGTCTGCCAGACATAAAACTATCACCTGTGCACATTTGCACCTTGCCAATAGCTGCTGGCATAATGTTAGTTCTGGTCTGGCTTATTGTTCTCAGGGCATTTTGAACTCCCAGTATTCATACATGCCTTCACGGGACAACTGCCGACAAGGACGATGGTCTTGCAATTCACAGATGCCCGCGTGTGCATACTGCTACTGAATAATCAATGCTAACATAGAGGACACTGTATGAACGAATGGATTACCTTTGGTGTTTTATTGTCTTTAGCACTCGGATTTAATTTCCTGAATGGTTTTAATGACGCGGCCAATGTCGTAGCCACGATTATTGCTTCCCGAGCTCTGTCCTCACGGGCAGCTTTATCTGTGGCTGCCGTTGCCAATTTTTTGGGACCACTACTCTTTGGCGTGGCTGTAGCCACCACCATGGGTAGAGATCTGATCGATCCCTCCAGTATCACCAGCACAGTAATCATCGCCGCTCTGCTTTCCGCTAACGTATGGAATATCACCACCTGGTGGTTCGGCATCCCTTCCAGTTCATCGCATGCCCTGGCTGGGGGACTGGTGGGGGCAGCAATTATGTATGGCGGGATCAGCATCCTGCGAACAAAGGGGCTAATCACGATTCGGTGGCCTTATTTGTTTCTCCTCTCCTGGGTTTCATCGCTGGCTGGTTTCTACTCAAGCTAACACTGCTTCTCGCCCGCAATGCCACTCCCAAGATCAATCGCACTTTTAACCGCGCTCAGCTCATCACCGCTACTTCGTTAGCGCTTTCTCATGGTGCTAACGACGCCCAAAAAGCCATGGGCCTCATTGCCATGGGGCTGGTTACGGTGGGCTTTCAGGATTCCTTCTATATCCCCACCTGGGTCATTTTGGCCAGTGCCCTGCCCATCGGCCTTGGTACGGCAACGGGCGGTTGGCGTATTATCCATACCGTGGGTGGAAAATTCTACCGTATCCGTCCCATTCACAGTTTCACCTCGCAATTCGCCTCGGCGGCAGTTATCATCGGTGCCTCGATCCTGGGCGGGCCCGTGAGCACCACCCATGTTGTCAGCTCGACCATTGTGGGCGTGGGAGCTGCTGAGCGCATGAGTAAAGTACGCTGGGGCAATCTCACCGACATTGGCATCGCCTGGGTGATCACCGTGCCCATCACCATGGTGCTGGCAGCGCTGGCCTACCCGCTCCTGAAATTGATCTTTGGCCCTTAAGTTTTGACACCCCTTATCGTTTATCTGAATTATGTTGTCGGAGGTAACCCCAAATGGCTTTTCATTGGAACAGCAAAAGAAAAGAAAATATATTTATCCAACTCCTGAAGGAACAGGCAAGCACGGTGCAGATCGGCGTTACAGGACTCTTGCGCTATGTAAAAGAAGACGACGAGGCCGGCGCCCGCGCCCTGGAGAAAAGTGAAAAAGAAGGTGATGAACTGCGGCGCATTCTCATCGACGAACTCAACAAGACCTTTGTCACGCCCTTTGATCGCGAGGATATCTTTGAATTATCGCTCTACCTTGATGATGTGCTGGATTATGCCTATACCACGCTGCTCGAACTGAACATCCTGCGAGTGGAGCCGGACGATTACCTGATCAAGATGGTAGAACGCGTGAAAGAAGCCTCCGATGAGCTATCACTGGCCATGCAACGTCTTTCCCAGAACCCCATGGTGGCCCTGGATCACTCCCGCCGCGCCAAGCATCGCGAAAATCAGGTGGAGAAAATGTATCGCGAGGGCGTGGGAGAACTGTTCAACGGGCCGGAAGACATTCATCATATCATGCAAATGCTGCGCATCCGCGAGGTCTATCGCCACATCAGCAATGCCGCCGATCAGGCGGATCAGGCGGCCAACGTGATCGGCAAAGTCGTTATGAAAATGACCTGATGAGTGATGCGCTCCTTCCGAATAATACGGAAATGAGCCGGTTGACAACCATGTCATCCCGTGATAATCTTGCCGCATGATGTATCGCCATGTTTCCAGGCCCAGGCCAGACAAGACCCCGCCCTGACCGGTTTCGGGAACTTGGCCGCGCAATATCGTAGCACTTCCACCAGGCTCTCCAACCGGAGAGCCTTTTTGATATGGATCAATCACCTGCCTCACAGCCCGATCATCAGCCAACCCCACATCTCTCTGCAAACAGGACAACCACCATGAATCTCCGTGTTGGCATTGTTGGCGCCACCGGTTATACAGGATACGAACTTCTGCAGATCATTCATCGCCATCCGCATGCTCAACTGGCGTGGGCCACGTCCGAGAGCTCGGCCGGTCAAAAGATCTACGATCTGTACCCCGCCCCC
>JAADFV010000456.1 GCA_013152695.1 Chloroflexota bacterium
TCACCATCGAAACTCCCCCGGCAGGGCCTGGCGACTACGATGCCGATGGCGACGTGGATGGCAACGATTTCCTGGTCTGGCAAAGAGGGGGTTCGCCCAATGGGGCAATTGCCGGTGACCTCCAAGAATGGGAAACCAATTATGGGAATGCTGCTTCTGTTACGGCCTTGGCAAGCGTGCCGGAACCAGCCACGGGACTTCTCCTTTGGATGGGTGTCTGCGGGCTGCTGAGCAGACGTCGCATGTAGGGCTGCTTTTATTTTACTTTTCAAAAAAAGTTGGAGTGGAGGATACGCCGGCCTTAAACTCAAAAAAGTTTATTGTGTAGAAAAAGGAGAAATCCAGATGAGGAGAAGATCTTCCAAGATCACAAGGTTGCTGGTTGCAGTAGTGCTTTCCCTTGCGGGGAGCAATGCTGTCGCTCAGATCACGATGCGATTTCCGGTAACACGCGACGTCGGCATTTGGGCGGAGGGTTCCGAGCAGATGACCACCTCGGGTTTCCAGGCCTTTCTCAGGCCTTTGAAATTGTTTGAGAATGCTGTGATTATGGATTTCGACACGGACGCAATAGGCGCATTCCTGCAGGCCAACACGGGTCCTGCTACTTGGACGTTTAATATCTTTAATGCGAGAAATATCGGGTCTCATCAATTTCCCGCACCTGGCTTTGACATGAGTATAGTAACCGTGGAATCGACGAATGACTGGGCAGAGGGCGATAGCAACGGGCTTGGTCAATTCACCTGGACCGAGGGAACCCCCTCAGCCACTTATTTTTATGCTCAGACTGTTTTTGAAACGGACACTTTTGGCCCTAACTTCCCGCAAGTGGTCGTCGCCGAGAGCCTTCAATGGATTGATCCCGAGTCGGGCCCGTACACGTTTACAAGATCCTTTCCCGACGATCCGACTACCTATGGGATTCCGGATCCCAACGATCCGAACGTTCTTGGAACTACGACGGCTTGGTTCGCCCTGAATCCTCCCACGCCGGCGTTCACCAATAGTGCCAGTTTTCTTAGCGCTGATATCTTTGAAGCCGGAGTAGGCGGCGCAGGTGGCGTGCCGATCTCGGTGGCGATCGATGACAACATTATCAGCGCACTCATCAGCGACGAGAACAATCGAGGCTTGCGGTTTGGCCCACTGGCCAACAGTCAATTTAACAATTGGAATATCTGGGGAGAAGATGTTGAGACCGATCTGGGTGGAGCATCGCCACCGTCGGCCGATCTTGTCCCTTACCTTGAAGTCACCATCGAAACTCCCCCGGCAGGGCCTGGCGACTACGATGCCGATGGCGACGTGGATGGCAACGATTTCCTGTCTGGCAAAGAGGGGGGTCGCCCAATGGGACAATTGCCGGTGACCTCCAAGAATGGGAAACCAATTATGGGAATGCTGCTTCAGTTACGGCCTTGGCAAGCGTGCCGGAGCCAACCACGGGACTTTTACTTTTGATCGGTGCGGGTGTGCTGCTGGGCAGACGTCGTAGATAGCAATCTGCTTGGAACCCCGAACCTCGTTCACTTCTTGTGAGTTGAGGCAATGTTCTGCTGCTCTGCGGCCAGTGGTCGTGACGCAGAGCGTCGAGGTAGTCTGTTCCCACGCAGAGCGTGGGAACAAGAGGAAAGTAAAAGCAAAAGTAAGTCACTGGGATTTGCCAACTTTTATCTCTAGATGATTGTATAGAAAGAAGAGGGATTCTGATGAGAAGAAGATATTCCAAGATCACAGGGTTGCTGGTTGCAGTAGTGCTTTCCCTTGCGGGGAGCAATGCTGTCGCTCAGATCACGATGCGCTTTCCTGTAACACGCGACGTTGGCATTTGGGCAGAGGGTACCGAGCAGATGGTCTCCTCGGGTAAACAGGGGTACCTTCGTCCTTTGAAGCTGTTTGAAAATGCGGTCATCATGGATTTCGACACCGACGCTATGGATGCCTTTCTGCAAGCGAACACGGGCCCGGCTACATGGACGTTTAATATATTTAATTCAGACAATACCATTGCCTTGCCTGCCGCATCAGGTGACATCGAAGTGGTGACCGTGGAATCGACCAACGACTGGGTAGCCGGTAATGGCAACGGGGCAGACCAATTCAACTGGACCGAGGGAACCCCCTCGGCGACCTATTTTTACGCCCAGACGGTTTATGAAACAGACTCTTTTGGTCCTGACTTCCCGCAAGTGGTCACCGCAACCAGTCTTGAGTGGAATGATCCCGATTCGGGCCGGTACACGTTTACCTCTGCCTTCCCCGACGACCTATCAACTTATGGCATCCCTGGAGCTCAGACAGATTGGCAAAAAGACCCCACACCGGAATTCACCAACAGTGCTAGATTCCTGAACGCTGATATTGCTGCTGCTGGCCAAAATAATGACAACATTGGGGGCGCTCCAATTAGTACAGTGATCGATGACGACATTATCAACGCACTGATCACCGACGTGAACAATCGGGGCTTACGGTTTGGCCCATTGGCAAACGCGCAAGCTTCCAACTGGACGATCTGGGGGCAACGAGTGGAACAGCAGAGAAACAGGCCCGATCTGGTCCCTTACTTGGAAGTTACCATTGAGATTGATGCCGGACCGGGAGACTTTGATGAGGATGGCAGCGTGGATGGCAACGATTTTTTGGTCTGGCAAAGGGGCGGTTCGCCGAATGGAGCAACGGCCGGTGACCTCAACGAGTGGGAAACCAATTACGGAGCTGCTGCTTCGACTGCAGCCGTAGCAAGCGTGCCAGAACCGACTTCTGGGCTTCTCTTTTTGATGGGTGTCAGCGGGCTACTGGGCAGACGCCGCAGATAGAGGTACTTATTCCCTTTTACCTTCTTTTTTCTTTGTCGCTGTAATTTTGTGCAGGTTTTACCTGTTCTTTACTTCTAGGTCATTATTTTGAAAGCTGAGGTATTGAGATGAGATTAAAGTCTTACAAGATCACCACGCTAATAGTGGCATGTGGGTTTGCTTTCATGGCTGCGGATGTCGTCGGCCAAGTGACGATGAAATTTCCGTCCATCAAGGATATACAGCTTCCAGCGTTTGCTGGAGAACAATTAAATAACAGAGGAGGCAGAGAAAAAATAAGACCCTTGAGGGGTTTAGAGGATGTTA
>JAADFV010000457.1 GCA_013152695.1 Chloroflexota bacterium
ACAGCTTGAGCCAACGACCCAGGTCTGGCGCGGCACCCTGGAGTGCCTCCAGACCCGGGAGACGATTCATTTTCAATCCTTATCCACCCTGGCAGCACAGATTGCCGGGATGATCTCGGATGAGTCAAAGGAAAGTAGTGGCGACGATACGGTCGTCTGAGGCTACCAGAATCGATCCCTTTTTTTTCAAGAGGAGAACCGAAAATGCTACAGAAAAAATACCACCGCACTTTGAAACAACGAAAAAGAGCATATCTCATGCCAGTCATCATTCGTCGCGCCATCCTCACCCTGGTGGCACTGGTACTCGTATTCCTTGTCGCTGGCACACTCTCTACTCAGATCGCCGTTGCCGCGGTGCAGGATCCAACATCGACGCCCACGGTAGAACCCACCATGACCCCCACGGCAACGCTTATATCAGAGGGCGAGCAATCACAGGCAGATACCGCGTCCGATACGACGCCTGGATTAACCGGGAAGGAAGATGAGAAAATACGTCGGTATGATCTATCAGCGATAATTTTGGCTACCTCAGCGCTTGTCCTCCTTGCCTTCCTTTTCTTTCTGCTATTTCGGTATTCGCATCGGCTTGAACAAACGGGATACTTGGGCCAGGTGTATCAAGCCGCGGTCGAAGACATGGATTATGCTATGCGTGCTGCCCAAATTGATGAAAGGTGGTTGAGGGGCGACTACGAGCAGCAAGTCAGGGATGATTCCGGATGGATGGACAAGAACCCCGAACCTGACCGGCCACGGATGGATTCCTGGCCGGATGACGTCTGGTCCGGGTGGGCAGATGACCAAGTAGCTAAAGTAGCCAGAGACGACGCCAGCACAAAGAGCAAATACATGAAGTGGGAAGATCAAGTCAAACAGGAGGCAAGAGAACGGCGTCGCGCAGCTCTCGACGGAGCGCGAAAAGATGCCAAGGAGAGGGCTAAGAAGGCAACTTCGATTGATTGGGGTACCATGACGGGACGCGGCGGCTCACGATTCGTACTTGAGTTCACAGCCATTGTCGTGATTATCTTCACTGCGCTTATTCTTGGCATCCTGGGAGTTATGAATACCGAGCAGATCGGTACGTTGCTGGCTGCCATCGCAGGCTATGTGCTGGGCCGCGCAACCGCACGCACTCAGACCGCGGAGGGTGTGACCGAGACTTCAACTCCCCAGACTCTACAAGGATTGGCTGAATTGACCAGAGCGATGAGCGGACGGTCAGTGGAACAAGTTGAAACAGTTTCACCAATCACCCCGAACGCCGGGCTAAATCAGACCATCACTCTGCCAGCCACAGCCAACTTGAAGGGCAAAGTCACTCCCGATATAGCGATGGATGCTATCAGTTGGAGTAAGTTCGAGGGTCCGGGGGACGTATCTTTCGATGCTCCCAACACGTTGTCCACATCAGCCACTTTCTCGGTTGAAGGCGTCTACACCTTGCGTCTGACGGTAACTGTGGGTGGGCGGTCAGCCTTTGATAGTGTGGAAATCCGGGTTCTCCCACCAGATGACGGGGAGGACGCTGGATAATGAGCCAGAGCCGCTGGATGACGAACCGGAGTAACCCTCACCAGTCGACTGGCAACTGTAGTGCGTCGATGCAAGAGAAACACAATTCCCTGGGTCTGGCGCGGCACCTTGGAATGCCTCCAGACCCAGGAGAAGACTTCGTTTCAATCCTTATCCACCCTGGCAGCACAGATTGCCAGGATGCTCGACGCGACAGAGGAGGAGTGCGAATGACTATTTCTGAACACAATGGACTTCTACTTAGTCAAGTCTACTTTGCAGGAAAAGCGGCCTGCCTGAATGGCCGACTGGAAGTCGGGCTCTTTAGGCCTTCGGCCAGGACGACCTGCGTCGTCCTGCGATTAACTGAGTACTGCGTCCGTGAGGAAACCATCATCATTGGACTATCCCCGAGAGGGATTCCGTCCTCCATCCAATGGAGAAAGGAGAAAAGGGAATGCAAACTGTCAACTCAAGAAATTTCCACTGGCTCAGGCTCCTGGGCATGTTTTCGCTTGCCCTGGCTCTGATACTGGCCCTCATCTCGGTACTGATGCCTCAGACAGCCGTTGGCCGAGCTGTGTATCATACCGACAACGGCCCCTACACCCTGGCCGCCCGGCAGGGATCACCGCCGGACCTACGAATCATGGTCAACTACGCCCATGACTGGATCAGTGTAGAAACAGCTCCAAGCACGCCCGTCACCATTACCCTCAGGAATCTGGCTGGGGAGTTGTACTCGGTTACAGGGGATGCAAACCAAGAAGGCTGGTTCAATTCATCAGAAGGGGAATGGCACCCCCAAGACCCGAGTATTGTTCCCGGAGACACCGTGACCGCCACGATTGAAGGTGCGACCACCGTGGTGGATCCTGTGGGTGTGATAACAGGCATTGTTGACGCTGCTACGGATACAGTTTCCGGAACAATCCACGCCCCCTGGTTTGCGCCAGAAACTCTTGGCGTGCGCTGCGAGGTATGGATCGAAAATGGGCCGGACCCCATCGAAGTCAATGGTGTAGCGGCTGATGGTGGTTCCTACCTGTGTGATTTTTCCGGCAAGTGGGATATTCCGCCTGGGGGTGAGGTCTCGGTCATTTATTCTGAACCTGACGGTGACGAAGTTATCAGCGTCTTTAGCCCTCCCTGGATGCGGGTCAACTACGCGCACGACTGGGTGGGTGGGAACTATCCTTCTGGGCACATGTTTGACATCACCGTCAGCGACAGCGGCGGTAGCGTCAAGGCTACTGCCCGGATCGAGTCGACGCCCGACGGCGGTTGGGGCAGCGAAGGCTTCGAGACCCGAGAAGAGGACTGGATGCCCATGCAGCCCGATATCGAGCCCGGCGACCGCGTGCGTTTTGTCTCTGATGATGGCTACGACAACACGATCGAGGTCGGTATGATCAATGGCGATCTCGATATCGATGCCGATAGCGTGGGCGGAACTGTCCTGGCGCCCTGGTTCAGCGAGATGCTCAACATCGAATGTCATCCCTGGGGTGGCCCGCCCGAGGCACCGGCCAAAGAGTCTACTGCCATGCCCGACGGATCGAAGCCTTATCTCTGCCAGTGGGATGCAACCAGCGAATGGAACATTCTCCCCGGCCAGGATGTGGCGGTGATGTATGTGGAGCCGGATGGCGATCGGGTCATCAATGTCTTTCTGGAGTCAGCACCGGATGTCG
>JAADFV010000458.1 GCA_013152695.1 Chloroflexota bacterium
AGGAGATGGTCGACGCGATCCTGGCTGTATTGGCCGTTATGGGCGCTTTGTCGCTGGCCTTGAGCGCGTTCCTCATCATCAACACGATGAATGCCATCATCGCCCAGCAAGTGTGGCAGATCGGCGTGATGAAAACCATCGGTGCGACAGGGGGTCAGGTATCAAGACTGTATTTGACAACAGCGCTGATTTACGGTGGTCTGGCCCTGTTGCTGGCCGTCCCCCTGGGGATAGTTGTTGCTCACCTGGTGGCGGTTTGGCTATTGGGGATGTTCAATGTCGAGACCGTCCCCTTCCAGATCGCGCCGGCTGCTATCGGCATTCAAGTAGCGATGGGGCTGGCCGTCCCCCTGCTGGCGGCCCTGGTGCCCGTGTTAACCGGCGCCCGCACCACTGTGCATCAGGCCATCAGCACCCATGGCATTGGGACTGGATTTGGCCGCGGCCGGCTCGATCGCCTACTCGCTCGTATGCAGGGATCGCCACCTCTTCTGGCCCTCAGCCTGCGCAATACCTTCCGCCACAAAGCGCGCCTCGCCCTGACGCTGGTCACACTCACCCTGAGCGGGATTATGTTCATCGTTGTTATGAGCGTGGGGGGCTCATTCGACAACACGATGAGGATCATGTTCAAGGTTGGAGGGGATGTGTCTCTGGAGTTGGCACACCCGCAACGGGCCTCTCGCCTGATCGAGATCGCCGAGCGCGTGCCCGGAGGCAGCAGAGTCGAGGTATGGAGCCGGCAGTCGGCGACGCTCTCAGCCGGGAGTGGCCCGCGAGAGCGAAGGAACGGCGAAAGGTATCCGGTCTGGCTTGTGGGTGTACCCTCCGGTTCGACGATGTTCAATCCCCGCATCGTCGGCGGCCGTGGCCTGCGGGACGGTGACGAGCGGGCGGTGCTGGTCAACCACCAGCTTGCCGCCAAGGATGGAAGCATGATCGGTGACGAGGTCACGCTGATGATTGACGGGGAAAAGTCGAGATGGACGGTGGTGGGATCGTACTTGAACATCGACACGCTCATCGACGAACTCTATGTCCCACTCGTCAGCCTGGCATCCGCGACCGGCACTTCGGGTCAGGGCACGACTGTTATGGTGCGCTCGCTGAGCGAGGAGATAGAGCCCCAACAGCAGTTAATCAAAGCGCTGAACGATGCCTTCGCGGCACAAGGCATCGAGGTGGATGACTCATGGAGTGCCAGCAAGCAATGGCAGGAGGCCCAGTCGGCCTTTGGTGCCCTTACCTATCTTTTGCTGACAATGGCGCTCCTGACCGCGGTCGTGGGCGGCATCGGCTTGATGAGCACGATTTCGATCAACGTGGTCGAGCGGGCGCGGGAGATCGGGATGATGCGGGCGATTGGCGCCACTTCTCTGAGCATTGTCAGCCTGTTCGTCAGCGAGGGGGTGCAGGTAGGGGTGATTTCGTGGCTCCTGGCTGTACCGCTCAGTTACCCAAGTGCCCGCCTCTTCAGCAATCTCATCGGCAAAATTATCCTGCAAATGCCCCTCGATTTCGTCTACTCTGTGGCCGGAATGATGCTCTGGCTGCTGATCGTGGTCACACTTTCGATGCTGGCAAGTATTTGGCCGGCCCTGAGCGCCTCGCAGGTCAGTGTGCGAGAAGCGCTGGCGTACGAATGAGAATCAAAAAGGAGATAAACAAAATGCGCTTTACAAGGAAAATCCAACGAAACAGCCACGCTAAGAAGGCTGTACTGGTCACCGGTTGCTCATCGGGTATTGGTCGCGCTATCGCAATCTATCTGGCGGCAAACAATTTCACGGTATTTGCAACCGTCAGAAAGAGCAAAGATGTGGAGAATCTACGAGAACTGCGAAGACCTAACTTGATCCCAACCTACCCTCTCGATTTGACAAACTTGGACCATATCCAGGAGGCTCGGGAATTTGTAAAAGAGGAATTGAAACAGCGAGAGCTTGAAGGATTGTACGGGTTAGTCAATAACGCCGGGGGTGGAAGTATTGCCCCCATCGAACTGCTGGATTTGGACAGGTTTCACACGGAACTACAAGCCCGCGTCCTCGCACCGGTTGCCTTGTTGCAGTCTTTCTTACCGCTGATCCGCGAGGCCAAGGGACGCGTGCTCTGGATAGCCACTCCGGCGCTACTGCCGAGCCCTTATTTGACGGACATTCATGCCTGCGATTTTGCGGTCAATTTCATTGCCAGAACCCTTCAAATCGAACTCATGCCCTGGGACATCCCAAGCATTCTTATTCGTTGTGGGGGCATAAAAACCGCCTCTCCCGAGCGGACATATCGTACCTTGGCAGAAAATATGCAAAAATGGCCCCGGGAAAGATGTGAACTGTACGCGGGGGCGTTGGAAAAAGTCAGAAGAGAACTGAAGCAGTTCGATAAAAAACGAACCGAGCCCTCAGAGGTGGCCAAAGTCGTTTACAGGGCGCTTACCAGCCCAAAACCAAAAAGAAGATATCAGGTCGGTTACATGTCTCGCTTTGCCGCCCTTCTTGAACTGCTCCCTCAAACAACCATAGATTCCATTGTCGAACGAAAATATCGATAAGGGCGGAGGTTGGGGGTCGGGAATCATGGGGCTGAAGGGGTTCGTCTCGGCCCCCATTTCTTAGAGGATAGGGGTTGATGAAAAGCTGCATCGGTGCTATTATCGTAACTACATGAGCATCCAGTTACAAACATCGCCAAACGACATTTACCGAGCATCTTCCTCCATCCAGACAACAATAAATTTGGGCAATAAGACCGTACACCTCGTCTCTCACACTCGTCTTCACTTTAGTCTTCCCCAAAAGAGCTAGACCTAACAGTGTAAATGGATGATATGTCATGAGAAGCACTTCAAGAAGTCCTGTTCAAAAAGTACGTGAGTTTCTTAAACTCGAATCAGCAGGCGGTCTTCTGCTGATCGGAGCAATGCTTGTCGCCTTGCTTCTAGAGAATTCACCGCTGTCACCTTTGTATAACCAATTGTTGGGGCTGCCTGTTGGTGTGCGGGTGGGCGGATTGAGTATCGATAAACCTCTCTTGCTGTGGATTAATGATGGCTTGATGGCTATCTTTTTCTTGCTGGTAGGTTTAGAAGTCAAGCGTGAGATGAGAGAAGGGCAACTTTCAAATCTATCACAAATTGCTTTACCAGGTATCGCTGCTGTCGGGGGGATGGCCATCCCTGCCTTGATTTATGTGTGGTTTAACAGGGGGGATGCCATCGCTCTTAATGGCTGGGCTATTCCTGCTGCAACGGACATTGCTTTTGCCTTGGGGATATTGTCACTGCTTGGAGATCGGGTGCGTTTGTCATTGAAGATGCTTCTTATGACCGTGGCGATCATGGACGATCTGGGAGCCATTGTTATCATTGCGCTCTTCTATTCGACCAATATTTCGCTTCTCTCCCTCATTTTAGCGGGCATAATGTTGCTCATCCTCTTTGCTCTCAACCGTTTCGGCGTGACCCAACTTACGCCATACGTTTTGGCCGGCATCGTGCTGTGGATTTTTGTCCTGAAATCGGGTGTGCATGCCACATTGGCCGGGGTTGCCGTCGCTTTCGCCATTCCTATCGCACCTAAAGTAAAAGGTGGGCCCTCACCCCTTTACTTTTTGGAACGCTCCCTTCATCCCTGGGTGGCTTTTGGTATTATGCCCCTCTTTGCCTTCGCTAATGCCGGCGTATCCTTGAAGGGGGTTTCTTTGCCTGTATTGCTGCAGCCGGTTCCCCTTGGGATTATTCTTGGCCTTGTTCTGGGCAAACAACTTGGTGTTTTTGGGTTTATCTGGTTAGGAGTGAAGTTAGGAATCACGAAACTGCCAGAAAACATTGATTGGTTCGAGCTTTATGGCATGGCTATTCTCTGTGGCATTGGCTTCACCATGAGCCTGTTTATCGCCTCTTTGGCCTTTAAGGTCGACGCTGCAGATTATATCGTTGCCGAACGCCTGGCGATTCTCCTTGCTTCCCTATTTTCTGCTGTCGTTGGATACTTTGTTTTGCGTTATGCTTTTGCTCGGAAAAAAGTTGTTCACAGTTAAACTATTGCTGCACAGAGAAAGAATACTGGGGCGGGTCTGAGAAGAAAAGAAAAAGGCCAACGTCATTGTTGGCCTTTGTTGTGCACTGCGGTGGCTTGGTTCGACTATGCAGGGGGTAGGGATGCCAGAGCCGCAGTGAACCCACTAAGGAGGAGGACGATAGTCCCAAGAATGATGTTTGTTATCAGCAATTTGGCCTTGAGATTTTCCTGAGATGGTGTTGGCGGGCCATTTTTAGTACCAAGCACCAGACGCCGGTAGAGGGAGATGGCGATCATAACGATAATCAGGATGTGTTTGAGAGAGAGGATAGTTGAGAATGTGTTGCCGAAGTGGAACAAACCCTGAAAAGCGGGGTCGTGCTTGGCCTGAAGCAGGCCCGTTACGATCAGCCCGACAATACTCACATAAACCAGCACACTCAGGCGTTTTTGGATGGTGTCCATCAGTCTCTTGAGTTGCGGGCCTTTTCCCAGTACATCCTTGGCCGCGGGCAGCACGGTGATGCCTAAGGTAAACATCCCGCCAATCCAAACGACGGTAAAGAGGTCATGCAAAAAAATAATAATCGCATAAACAATAGGGTTAGCAAACATGATTGATTCTCCTTTTTTGATCTTTGTGAACAGATATGCACACGGTTTTTTATTTTAGAGGCCTTTCCGGAGCCTCCTCAGCAGCAGCGGGCCTCCGGGAAAATACAAAGCTTTAAGGAATTGCCGATATTATGTGTTCCTCCCTTCTGTTTTTTACTCTTTCGATGAACAACAGAGCTAGAATAATCACCCAGGCTACCAGGCGAACCGTCATGGCCCGAATGCTATCGGGGGCAACTACAGAACGATAGGCTGTTTGCAGAATCACCATGACCGTACCGTGGAGGACAAATGTGGCGATAGCAGCGGCGAAGGCATAGCGTGAGTTTTTCCAGATCAGGAGTGCTGTCAGAAAGACCGTCAACAGGCCCATGATGAAGTTGTAGATGGGTAGCCAGTCGATGACGTAGTAATCTTGGACTTTTCCCAGGAGAACTACCTGTCCACCGGCAAAAACAGCCATTGCCCCGATGATGACGGCAAGAATGGCAGCAATTTTCGAAAGTTTCATTTTGTATTCCTTGGTAAGGGGATGAACCGTGCGCAAAGCGCACGCCGATAAGGATGATAATAATCAGTGCACAGACCATGTGTAGCCCGGAAAACCTGTAAACCGGAAAACCGGGATGGAGTAAGGTTCTCCGCAGACGGTATCATTATATTGATTAGTTTGTCTAACTAAATATATCATAGCCCAAAAATAATGTCAAAACCCTTCTCCCCTTTGACACTGTATCAATTTAGTCGGCGCGGAGCAAGTGCGTCGCACCTGCCGAGGTGCGACGCACTTTAATCAGCGAAATTTCCATACACCACCGATGTAGCCCGGAAGACTAGAAAACCAGGAAATCCGTAAACCAGGGCGCCAAGCCCCGGTTTTCTGGTTTACCGGTTTACAAAAGGAGCCGCCTCCCTTTTTCCTTTTTCCCTTGTCACCTTGTTCCTTTTTTCAGATCAGTGTCATTCCTTCGATCTGCGTCACCAGCGTTCCATTGTCGAAACAGCGCAACAGAGAGCGTATTCAGCGAAAACGGAGGAAAAATGAGTGAGCCTTTGCAGTATGCTTGCAACTGAGGCAGGAAGACTTTTTCCCTTTACATGACGGCCAGCGGATACACAATCGACTGGCGGAAGCCGGTCTGCACTCGAATATAGCCCTGAAACAGGGCGTCTACGGCAGGATCGCCGCTATCGATGAGGAGAGGGCGGCCTTTCAGACCATGTATTTTTGCCGGCGTTGCCACGACAATCAAATGTTCCTTGCCCGCCTTTCGCAACACCACCGGGCTGATTTGCTGGTTTCCTCGTCCGAAAAGAAAACCTTGGCCTCCGATCGGCGTGACAATCACGGCGAGTGGCGTATCCGGCGTGATGAGGGCTTCCAGTTTGGGGGCACTCACATCTGTTGCCACCAGGCGCCCATTTTTCACCACGTCCACACCTAACAGTGTCTTGGGCAACCCCAAGGCACGGAAAATAGCTCGCGTCGTCGTGCCCGGCCCCACCACGTACAAGCGCTCCTCCTCCATCTGTGCCACCACTGCCGCCGCTATCTCTGCCTGAGCTGCCCTTTCGCTGTGCGAGCTAGCCGCTTTTGCGCCCTGGAGCAGGCGGCGGCCCTGCGGTACAAGCAGATAGCCGTAGAGCCGGGCAGAAACTACCCCCTGCCGAAAAGCATCTTCGTCGATATCCATCACCTCGGCCAGACATAACTCACGCGTCTTTCCTTCCAGAAATTGGCGCGCCAGTTGTCCTGCCGCCTTGGGTGTGGTGGCATACACGGCTGAATGCATTTTTACGCCGGCGGGAACACCCACTGTGGCCAGACTTTCGCCGACTACTCGTTGGATATCTCGCGCTGTACCATCCCCACCGACGAAAAGTAAGAGACGCACCCCTTCTGCTTGCATGATGCGGGCCGCCCGTTCTGTGTCCGCGGCGGTGGTGCGGCCACTCTCGATTTGACCGATCACACGGTACTCGAGGCCAACAACTCGCGCTGCATTTTCGCCCATTTCCGCGGGGAAGGTCAATAAACGTAGGGAATCGCGGAGAGGAAGGAGCTCCTGCAGGGCTAGAATTGCTCGTGTCTCGGCCTGTGGTTTGGCGCCCAGCGCCCTCGCCCGCAGTTGTACATCGACACCGTCACTGCCCTTCAGACCCACGCGCCCTCCTAGCCCGGCCATAGGGTTGACAATGAGGCCGATTTGGGTGGGTTTTAGGGTGTGCGCGGCCATCGTAATCGTTTTTTCAGATAGGCCCGCCAGGTTATGGCCCAGAGTTCGGGATTATCCAGGGGTGTAGGGTCCATGCGATGGATGGGGCCACGATGAGGGGCTTGCTTGAGTAGTTCGGGATCTGTGTAAGCTTCGGATGCAGCCTGAGCGAGGATAGCGGCGTACTCGTCTAGTTCGGCGCGAGTGTAAGATTCGGTCGGCTCCAGTGTCACAGGCTCGGACACGATCCAGGGATGGTGGCTCAGCCAATATTGGACGCCGAAATCTCCGGCACGTCGCTCGATGTCTTCGGTGTGGACGCCGGTTTTTTCTGCCAGTTCTTCCCAGCTATAACGTGCCTGTTCGATGCGTCGTTGTCCTGGAGCATAAGGCACCTGCACGCCTTGAATGGATTTGATTTTTTCCAGAAGGTAGTTGTTGTTGAGGACCGCGACCTCCGCCGCTTCACGCAGTCCTTCTGCTCCCAGACTCATCACCCAGGCATAAGCCCGCAAGACCACCTGAACGTTACCGTAAAAGTTGGCTACTTTGCCAATGCTGGCGGGACGATCGTAATCGAGATGATAGTGTTCACCATCGAATGTCACGAGGGGGACTGGCAGGAAGGGGGCCAGCTCTGTTGTCACGCCTACAGCTCCGGCACCCGGCCCTCCCGAACCGTGTGGCGAGGAAAAGGTCTTGTGAAGGTTGAAATGACAGAGATCAAAACCGGCTTCTCGTGCTCGAGTAATTCCCAGGAGGCCATTGGCGTTGGCCTGGTCGTACACACAAAGCCCCCCTGCTTCGTGCACAATGCGGGTAAATTCGGCAATATGGGGGTTGAAGAGGCCCGTGTCTTCAGGATTGGTGATGAAAAGGGCAGCCGTGCGTTCGGAAACCGCAGCTTTTAAGGCCTCGAGGCGAGGATATCCCAGTTCACTATCAGGATAGAGGATGATGGCTTTATAGCCGGCGGCAACCGGCGCTGCCGCGTCTGAAGGATGCGAAAAAAGGGTGGTGATAATCTCATCCCGCTGTTCGCCTTCACCTCGCGCCGCATGATAGGCGCGTATCATGGCGGCATTGGTGTAAATCGCCGGAGACCCGGCCTGGGGCTGGAAAGAGAAGCGATCCATACCCGAGATCGCTTTCAGCATCTGTTCAAAACGATAGATGATGGCAAGGATACCCTGGACGGTCTCTTCTGCCTGCAAGGGGTGGAGATCGGCTATCTCAGGAAGACGGGCCAATTGTTCATGCACCTTGGGGCTGTACTTCATGGTGCAGGTGCCTTGTCCGGCATCGACGATCAAATCCGCGCCCAGGGTTTCCTGCGAAAGGCGTAGATAATGACGCAATACCTGAGGTTGCGAAATTTCCGGCAAGGCAGGGGGCTGACGCCGGCGCAAGGTGGGCGGTATCGTCTCCAGAACATCCCCAACCTCAGTACGGATACCGGCTTCGGCTTGAGGTACGAGGATGCCGCGATCGCCTGCCTGGCTAAGCTCGAAGATGATCGGTTCGTCCCAGCGGGCTTGATGAAAACGACGCAAGGGGGAAGCATTCATGGGGAAATCACCTCTGCTAAGACAGTGATCAGGTGATCGATATCGCTTTGTGTGTGGATTTCACTGAAAGTGTAAAGGGCACTTTCACCCAGTTCGGGGAATTCGCCGGTGAGGTCTTTACCGCCAAAAATACCCCGTTCTCGTAAGGCCTGGTGGATGGCGGCAACGGTTTGACCGCTATCATCAAAATTGACCACAAATTCGTTGAAATGAGGGGCCGCGAAGCCTGGGGCACGTATACCGGGTAGGGCGCTGAGCCGCTGCATGGCGTAGGCTGTTCGTGCCATGATGCTTTCTCCAATTTCGACCATTCCCTGTGGTCCCATCAGGGCCAAATAGACCGCAGCCGTAATGCCCCAAAGATTGGCGGCAGTGCCGATAAATTCTTTGGCATGATCGCGATGGACAAAAGAGGTTCTTGCAAAGGCAACATCGCCGAAGCCATACTCGCCCGGTTCTTGCGTGGGCGTGATGCCATAGAGGCGAGAGGGATACTCCCGCACAAAGGTCGGATCGTCATGGCTGGCAATAAAGCCGCCATGCCCACCCCCGAACTGCATGTGGATGCCTAAGGGCTGAATATCACCACAGGCAATGTCGGCGCCGTAGTCGGCGGGAGGAGCCAATATACCCAACGAGATAGGATTGACGTAGACGACGGCCAACGCCCCCTGGCTATGCGCCATCTGCACGATCGTTTCCGCCTTGGTCTCCAGAAAGCCCAGTGTGTTGGGATTTTCGAAATAGACGGCGGCTGTACGCTCGCAAAGGGCCTGTTGTAGCACTTCCAGGTCCATCTGGCCGGTAGCAGGGTCATAGGCCAAAAGCTCGATGCTCAGATCGGGCCGACAATAATCACGGAATTTGGCGAGCCGTGCCCGAGCTACCGTACCGACGACCAGCGCTTGATCTCGCCCTGTAATGCGTGCCGCCATGCGCAAAGCCGTGGCGGCGGCCTGATTGCCGTCATACATGGGGCCGCTGACCACATCCATGTTGAGCAGCTCGCCCATCATGCTGGCATATTCGAAGAGAGCCTGGAATTTACCGTGATCGGTGTAGGCGCGGCCAGCATAAGCTGTGAGAAATTCGCCGCGGGCATTGATCTCATCGCACAGCGCTGGTACATGATGCTGATAGCACCCTGCCCCCAGAAAACTCAGATGATCGGCACAGCTCTGATTTTGTGCCAGCAGTGTCGTGATATGTCGCTTCAAAGCTGCTTCTGAGGGTAAGGGGTCGGGTAAGTCCAACTGCCCTCGAAAGCGTAGCTCGGCAGGGATAGTGGCGTAGAACTCCTCAATACTTTCGGCGCCCACGGCCTTCAGCATTTGTGCTTTCACCCGTGGTTCGGCATTGGGGATGTAGGGATGGTTAGGAAAGGACATGGTCAATAGTCAATTGTTAATGAGGAATTGTGTAATTCGGACTGTGTGCTGGGAGGTTATCGTCCACCGGCCTCTGCCCTCCGCTCCCCCCTTTCTGTCTTCCGGCCTTTGACCTCAGCCCCCGCGCCGGCGGATGCGAGGATCGAGAATATCGCGCAGGCCGTCGCCCAGGAAGTTGAAGCCCATGACGACAGTGAGCATGGCCAAACCGGGGAAGGTGGCAATCCACCATTGTGCGAATTTTTGCCGGCCCATGCTCACCATAGTCCCCCATTCAGGTGTAGGAGGCACGGCGCCCAGGCCGATAAAGCTAAGTCCGGCGGCAATAAGAATGGCGGCACCGACGTCAAGGCTTGCTTTGACGAAGACGGGGGTGTAGGCATTGGGCAAGATGTGTCGTAAAAGGATGTAATGCGAAGGTGCGCCAATTGAGCGGGCAGCCTCGATGTACTCACGTTCTTTGAGGCTAAGCACCTGCCCGCGAATGACGCGGGCATAGGTGGGCCAGAGGACGACAACGATGGCGAGCATGGCATTGTTCAGGCCCGGTCCCAGGGCGGCAGTGATGGCCATCGCCAGCACCAGGGAAGGAAAGGCAAGGAAGATATCGGCGATCCTCATCAATATTTCGTCGATAGTTCCTCCAAGGTAGCCGGAAATACCGCCAACGACCGTGCCGACGAGGGCACTCAGAGCCACGACTACCACGCCGAGAGGCAAGGAAATACGGGCGCCATACAAGACGCGGCTGAACACGTCTCGCCCCAGTTCGTCGGTACCGAACCAGTGTAATTTGTTAGGAGCCTCTAAACGATGGGCGAGGTCTTGGGCGGCTGGCTCGAAAGGAGCAAGGTGGGGCACGAAAAGGGCTATAAGCAACCAGGTGATGATAATGAGTGCGCCAATGAGAGCAGCATTGCTGCGCCGGAGGGCGCGTAGGGCTGCCAGCAAGCGCGACCGTCGCTCGACACCGGCTGTAAAGGTGAGGGGTGGAGAGGAGGGTGATTGACTCATGCTTTCATCCTCCTAGGCGAATGCGGGGATCGAGCAGGCCATAAGCAATGTCTGCGGAGAGGTTGACGAGGATGTAGACGGTCGCGATGACGATGGTCACGCCCATAATGGCTTGCAGATCCAGGAAGCTGGCCGCATTGACGGCATAGCGCCCCATTCCTGGCCAGGAAAAAATAGTCTCCGTTAAGACCGCACCCGACATCAAATCCCCAAAGGCAAGGCCGATGATGGTGACGGTGGGAATCAAGGCGTTGCGGAGGGCATGGCGCATGATTTGCTGTCCGCGACTGAGCCCTTTGGCCTTGGCCGTCCGCATGTAGTCCTGTCCGAGCACATCCAGCAAACTGGAACGGGTCATGCGGGAAACCGCCCCCATGGTGTAAGCCCCCAGGATCAGAGCAGGAAGGAAGAGATGGGCCACGGCATTGCGGAAGGTCTGCCACTGTCCGGCGAGAAGACTATCGACGGTATAAAGTCCGGTGACTGTGGGGGGTGGGGTGAGGGATGAGTCTAGGCGACCGGGGCCAGGAAGCCAATTCAGATGAAAATAGAAGACGTTGAGTAACAATAAACCCAACCAAAAAACGGGAACCGAAACCCCAATGAGGGCGAGGACGCGCGCAAGATGATCTACCCAACGATCTCGATAAATGGCAGCCAAAACACCCAAGGGCACCCCCATAAAAATCGTGAAGAGCATGGCCGCCAGGGTGAGCTCCAGGGTGGCGGGAAAGAATTGGATGAGATCATCCAGGACAGGGCGTTGGCTGGCGATGGAATCCCCCAGGTCGCCGTGGGGCCAGCCTTCCCACATAAATCAGGTATTGCTCCGGTAAAGGACGATCGTAGCCCCAACGGGCACGGTAGGTGGCAACGATCTCGGGATTGTTCATGGCGCGTTCCGAAAGCACCATTCCCAGGGGATCGGCAGGAACGAGATGAGAAACAACGAATGCCAATAAGGTGATGCCAATGATGAGCACAGGAAGCAAAACGAGCCTCCGTGCGATGTATTGCCAAAGTTGCATGGGAATATCGAGGGAGAAAAAGAGCGCCCATCAGCAGGGGCTGACAGGCGCTCATGAAGGATGCTTACTTGCTCAAACCGTAAAGATCAACCCACCAAACAGGATTGAAGACATAACCCTGCACGTCAGGTCCCACGGCAATGAGAACTTTAGGCTGGATGAGACCAATGAAAGGTGCATCTTCCAGCTCTTTTTTCTGGAACTCCAGGTACAGTTCTGCCCGCTTTTGCGGATCTGTTTCTTTTCCGGCTGCGATGGCAATGGCCCCCACCTCCGGATTGTTGTAATGGGTGCGTTTAGCGGCAGATTCACCGGGGACGCCGAAGGGGATAGCCCAGCCGTGGGGATCCAGGAAGTCGGGCGTCCAGGGGGAGATGGTCATGGCCAATTTGCCGGCGCGATAATCAGCCAAATGGGAAACGGGTTCCCGCGGTTCGAGTACGACCTCGATTCCCACTTTAGCCAGGTCAGACTGAATCTTGGCCGCCAGGGTTTCTGCGGCAAGGCCACCGGCAAAGGTGCGGGTGGGATAGACCATTTTTACGCTGAAACCATCGGGATAGCCGGCATCGGCCAGGAGTTGCTTGGATTTTTCGGGATCATGGGGATAACCCAGGCTGGGGTCGGTTCCCAGCAAGCCCACAGGAATGATCGAGGGGAGCCGGATGGCCGCGCCTCGCATAAGGCTGTTGATGATGCCATCATAATCGATGGCGTAGGCGACAGCCTGGCGTACCTCTTTGTGAGACAGCGGCTCAGAAACTTCGGGACTGGTAGTCATGGCGAGATAGATCATATCCAGAGTGTTGCCTTCGACCACCTTACCGCCGGCATCTTTATAGTCTTGGATCATGTCGATATCCAGGTTTTGGGCAACATCGATATCTCCACGACCGATCATCATTCGCTGTGTAGCGGCGTCGGCGACATTCTTGATGATGATTTTGTCGAGTTTCGCCGGTTCGCGCCAGTAATTGGGGTTTTTCTCCAAATTTACTTCTACATCGCGAACCCAACCGGTGAGGATAAAAGGACCAGTTCCGGCAGAATGTTGGTCGAGCCAATCTGTGGCAGTATCTGTCGTGTCAGCATCGGCCGCATCGGTGCCACCATGTTCCTTGACCGTCTTGGAATCGAGGATGCCGAAGTTGGGAGACACCAACATGGAGAGGAAAGCGGCGTTGGGTTCGACGAGCGTGATGGCCACGGTATGATCGTCGACCACTTCGATGTGATCCACCACATCCATCAACCAGGAAGGATTATCCTTGAGGTTACGCAGCCGCTCAAAAGAGAATTTGACATCGGCGGCTGTGAAGGGATTACCGCTGCTAAACTTGACATCGTCCCGCAATTGGAAGGTGTAGACCAGACCGTCATCCGAAATATCCCAGCTCTTGGCCAGGAAAGGCACGACCTTGGTGTAATCGGTACCTTCGAAGGTAACCAGGTTTTCGTAAACGGCGTGCATGATCATGGGCGGCGTAAGCTCGTATTGCCGCTCAGGGTCTAGGGTGCGAATGTCGAAAACACGGGCAATGACCAGTGTCTTTCCCCCTTCAGCCTGGGCAGGTGCTGAGGTGGGGGGTGGCTGGGTGGCTGCTTGCTCTGCCGGTGCCTGGGCAGGAGCGGCGGGAGCAGCACAAGCTGTGAGTACTCCTAGTGTCAGAATCAGGAGAACACTGATGAAAATAAATGTTCGATACCTGCGCATGATGACCTCCTTTGTGCGCGAGAGGAGAAAAAATGGAAAATCGAGTGGTCGCCAAGTGTGACTTCACCCGTTTGTCCGGCTCTTACAGAGAAACTCAGATACCCGCGCCCCACGCAATTAGCTGCCCCCCTTTTAGCCCCTTTAATCCCTCCCCTTCTCCATATCTTGTGCGGATGTTCCTGAGATGACATTGGATCAGCCTCATCTGAACGGATTGATACGGAATTTTTACTTACTGAATAAGTGCCGAAAGCTCACCGCATTTCAGTCGCTAAACGACAGGCTTTCCGACAGAAGCGCAGACGAAATTTGATCTTTTGTAGGAGATTTGTACAATGAATGTGGGTCTGAGCGATCAGGCCTTTTTCCATGGTCAGTCGCTGTGCTGTCGAAGTATAGACACCTGCATGCGTTTTGTCAATTCCTCTTTCACTTTGACCGGCATTTTCAAATTGCCAGGGCTACTACCATCTTGTCTTATTGCCAGTTGAGGCTTGCTACCCTTTATGAGCACGTCTGTTCTTCACTTCTTCGATCTCCCCTTACCACCACCGCACGACATTTCGGGCTGGCAGGAAGTCCCTATCATCGAAAACCATGAGCCCCTGGTGGCGTTGGAGGATGTGGGGTTTCTTGTCGAGCATGTTTATTACGAACAAGGTGTTCCCGGCAGCCTGCCCCAGTGTTTAGCGCGGGAGTCTGTGGCCGCGCGCCTGCTTCAGGCACGTAGTCTCCTTCCTGACTCCTACAATTTTCTCATTTGGGACGCTTACCGGCCCCTACAAGTCCAGGCTTTTTTATTCAATCGCTACAAAGCACAACTGCGGCAACAATTCCCGCACCTGTCAGAAGAAGCATTGGATTTGAAAACCCAGACTTATCTCACCCTTCCTTCCACCGATCCCAGCCGTCCCTCCCCTCACAACACAGGCGCTGCCCTCGATCTAACCCTGGCTCAACACGGCGTCGCCCTGGATATGGGTACCCCCTTCGATTATTTTGCCCAACAAGCAACACCCAACTTTTACGAAAGTGCGACTGATCCCTACGGTCTTCGGGTACGGAACAACCGGCGCCTCCTGTATGGGGTACTTAGCACTGCCGGCTTCAAAAACTATCCACATGAGTGGTGGCACTGGTCGTATGGTGACCAAATGGCCTGTGTCGATACGGGCGAGCCCGCAGTTTATGGTGGCTTGGAGTCAGCATCGGCGCTGCGCCCATAGCTGAGAATCGTGATTTTGTCACGAAAGTCTTTGCTTTTCTGCTAAATTCTTTGATCTCGTTGGCTTAGCCTTCTTTTTTTGAGGAATGCTTGTTAAGACACAACGAAAATATTGACGTAATCGCCAGAAGTATGGTAAAAGATGCGTCAATTTTCTTTTCGCTTTACACTTTAGCGGAATTACGTGTGGTCGCGTCAAAACATACGCTTTTCGTGTTACGTAACGCGTCATAGAGAAAGAGCATCTAAGCGAAATACGCAACACACCTTACGCACTATCCCTTCCCCACGACATCCCCTTGCCTCCTCTTTATTCTCTTGTGGTGTAAGAAATAACAAGGTTTTGTGCTCATACCATTGCGCTATTTCGAAACAATTGCCGCCCAGATACCTAAACTTAAATCGTACCTGCACGATGCAAGGTGTTATCCAAAAAGAGTAGGAGTGATAAACTATGATTAACGATTCTACCTCAAAAGAAAAAGAAGAACTTCTTGCCCGCCGCGCCAGCCTCCTTGCCGACATCGAAGCGCTGAAAGAAACTCTGCGGGGTGAAGTAGATATCGATGTCGACGAAGGTGACCCCGATGTGATCGAACGTGAAAAGAGTGTCGCGCTTTTGGCAACACTCGAGGCTCAGTTAGCCGCCACTGAAGACGCCTTAAACGCCATCGAAAAAGGCACTTACGGAATTTGTGAACGCTGTGGTCAGCCGATTTCGCCGGAACGCCTGGCCGTAAAACCTGAAGCTACACTTTGTGTCAAATGTCAGGCAGAAGTGGAACGTTTACAAAAACGGGGCATGGCCACTCCTCGTTCCCGGTGGAATGTAGAAGACTACTCCTTCGGTTAAGAGAACTCTCGCCAGGGGCTTGACAGCCCCTATCCTTTTCATTTATACTTTCATCAATCCCGAAACCACGCGTTGTTGCTGATTCGCATTCGCGGCCGGGGAAAGTGCGGTGCTTCGCTTCTTGCGAAAAATCCGTCGCTGTCCCGCAACTGTGAGAGCTCTTGCTCGAGCCAGAAAACCCGGTGCAACAACCAACTCGGAAGCCTGCGCGGACAGGAGCCGGTATGCTAAGAAACTCGAAGCAAACCGCCCTTGTCTCTAAGGACAAGGGCTTTTTTTCAGCCAGCCAATTCGGTATCCCTCTCATCGTTCTCATTGGGGGGATACTTTTACTGTTTGCAGCGCCCCTTTGGGCAGCATCGCCCCCAGGGGGACGGGCTGAACGTGAGGCTGCTGTTACGGCTGCTTTGAGCTGGCTGCACACCCAGCAAGGTGAAGATGGATCTGTTGGAGGGCTGGGAAATTCCTGTGAGGCTGTTTGGGTCATTGCCTTGGCAGGGGAAAATCCGGATGGAGCCGCCTGGACGCCCGGAGATACCAGCGCCTGGGGTGCGTGCGTACGTGATCTTCCCACTTTTCTGGCATTACGCGATCCCGGACGTATTGCCAAAGTCCTGCGCGCCGCCGTGGCTGTGGGGGAAGACGGCCGCGACGTCAACGGGATCGATTTGATCGCTATTCTGGAAGATCAATACGATGCGACGACGGGGTTGTACCACCCTTCCAGCTTGTTTCGGCATAGTCTGGCCGTGCTCGCTTTGCACGAGGCCGGACGTCCCATCCCTTCTCAAGTTGCGACGACATTGATTGCGCAACAGCGTGCAGACGGAAGCTG
>JAADFV010000459.1 GCA_013152695.1 Chloroflexota bacterium
CCTCTGGCACAGCAGCTCTCACAGGCCGGCCGCCGCAATGCCGAGCGTTTTAGCTGGCAGCATATTGCCCCCTTGCTGGCCAACGCCTATGGCTGCTGAGCTCCCCTGCTTGTCGCCTCGGCGGATGAGCCCTTTTTCAACCTACTTTTTTCTTTTTTAAGAGCATCCCATGTCATCAGAAACTTATCCTCCCCGAGCCCAAATCGGAAGCAACTGCATCATCCAACCTCAAGCTATCGTCGGTCTCGTCTATCATCCAGATTGCGGCCCTGCCCACTTAGGGGCCGAGGGTGTTGTCCGCGCTTACACCGTCATCTACGGCGACGTGAACATCGGTGAGGGTTTGCGCACCGGCCATCACGCCTTGATTCGTGAACATACGACTCTCGGCAATTACGTTCTCGTCGGGAGCAGCACCATCATCGATGGCCATGTTCAAATCGGCGACTATGTCAGTATCCAGAGCCGGGTCTACGTATGTGCCGATACCGTGATTGGCAGTTATGTGTTTATCGGTCCCGGTGCCGTATTTACCAACGACAAATACCCCCTGCGCCAACGTGCAACCTACAAATCGATGGGGCCAATCCTTGCCGACCATGTCACCATCGGCGCCAATGTCACCCTCTTGCCCGGCGTTCGCATTGGCGAGGGCTCCATGGTCGCGGCAGGGAGCGTCGTCACCGCGGATGTGCCGGCGGGGAGCCTGGCGGTGGGCGCGCCAGCACGCATCCAACCCCTCCCCCCCCATTTACGTGAACCCAACATTCCTATCTTCGGCCCTGCCAGCAAGCCCTGAGTCATCTTGCAAAACTGTCATTCTCAGAAACATGCTTGTTCAAGCAACCTTCATATCGGTATGCTACACTGGTATACATGGCTCGCCTTGGCCCAGATAGTTGACCCTTTCGCCAAAACAAGGCAAAATACACTGTTTGCTAGCGGCGCCATCTAGTTGAAGGAACTTCAGCGCCAGTGTCGCCGCTGAACTTTCACATCTGAGGTAACTTGTGTCAACGCCACTACGCGCGGCAGTCATTGGTGTAGGAGCCATGGGAGCGAATCATGCTCGTGTTTACGCTCGTATGCCCAAAACCACTCTGGTTGCCATTGCCGATCTCAACCCCGAACAACGAGACCGTATCTCGCGCACCTACAAAGCCAATGCCTACAGTGATTATCGTACGATGATCGCTGAAGAAAAAATAGATGTCATATCCATTGCCTTACCGACACACCTTCACCGGCAGGCTGCTCTCGATGCTATGGCCGCAGGAATTCACACTTTTGTGGAAAAACCCCTGGCAGACTCCATTACCCATGGCCGGGACATGATCGAAGCCAGTCATCAGTATGGGCTGGTGTTGGGGGTGGGCCACATCGAACGGTATAACCCTGCTGTCATCGCTCTCAAAGAACGCCTGGATAGTGGACAGTTGGGGAAGATTTATCAGATCCATGCCCGCCGCATAGGGCCTTTTCCTCCCCGCATCACCGATGTTGGCGTCGTCTTCGACCTGGCCACGCATGAACTGAATGTGATGGAATATCTGACGGGCACGGCGATTCGTAGCGTTTCGGCCGAGGTCAAGCGCACCTTGCACGAAGAGCACGAAGACTTGATCTCGGGCATTGTCCGCTTCGAGGATGATATCGTCGGTGTTCTCGACATCAATTGGCTGACACCGACAAAAATTCGCCAGCTTTCGATTTTGGGCGAACGGGGGATGTTCCTGGTCAACTACCTTACCCAGGAACTCTGGTTCTACGAAAACCGATCGGCGCGGGACCGCTGGGAAGGACTGGCGACAGTAGGAGTAAGTGAGGGGAGCGTGATCAAGTATGAGCTCGAGCGAGTAGAACCCTTGCGTGTGGAGCTCGAGACATTCGCTGATGCCGTCCATGAGGGACATAACGGTCTCGTCAATGGCGAAGAAGGGTTACGCGCCGTCTATCTGGCGGAACAATTGTTGCGGGCGAGCGATGAACGACACGTCATTCCTTTACCTCCTTACACCCCTATCCCTGCCCTCACAAAGGTGCGCTGATGGAATTGCAAGGTAAATCGATATTGGTGACAGGTGGCGCCGGTTTTATCGGTAGCCATTTAGTCGACCGGCTCATACGTGAAAATCCCGGAAATCTGGTAGTTGTCGATAATCTCTGGTTGGGGAAACTGGCCAACCTTAAGGCAGCCTTCGACGCCTTCCCCGCCCTGAAATTTTATCAGGAAGATTCCGCCAGTCCTCGTGCCATGAGCCGTATCTTTCGGGAGGAGGAAATCGAAATCGTCTTCGATCTGGCTACGATTCCCCTGCCAGCCTCGCTCGTGCGGCCCAAATGGAGCGCTCGCCAGATTTATGAAATGGCTCTCAATATGTGCGAATTGGGACGGAAGGGACTGTACCGTACCCTGATTCACTGTTCCAGTTCCGAGGCCTATGGTTCGGCCGCTTACGTGCCCATGGATGAAGCGCATCCCTTGTTAGCGCGTACGCCTTATGCCGCGGCCAAGGCAGCCGCCGACCTCTTGGTGCAGAGCTACCAGCACAGCTTTGCCCTCGATGCCACCATCATCCGCCCTTTCAACAATTATGGGCCGCGACAAAACGATCAGAACTATGCCGGTATCATTCCCATCGTGATACATCGCATTTTAGAAGGGCAAGCCCCCGTCATCTATGGAGATGGCGAACAGACGCGCGATTACAGTTTTGTCATGGATGTCGCCGATGGCATGGTGCGTGTGGCCAAAAGCGATGAAGCTCGCGGCAGCGTGATCAATATCGCCAGCGGCGAAGAAGTGACGGTAAATCGCCTGGTGCAGGGGATTGCTGCCGCCATGAATTACGACGGCCCCATTATCCACGCAGAGGAACGCCCCGGTGACGTGCGCAGACATCTGGCCGACGTGAGCCGGGCCCGCACACTCATCGGCTATCAGCCGCAAACCGTGTTGGAGGATGGTCTCCGCCAGACCGTTGCCTGGTATTTGCAAAATCTGACCCCAGCTCCCGGCTGATCCCTACTTTTCTCTCCCTTCCTCCATGAGATAAAACCCCATGCGTATTTTAGTCACCGGCGCCAATGGCTATGTGGGACAGTGGCTGTGTGGGTTGATGCAAAAGCAAGGGATAGAAGTCGTGGGCTTAGGGCTTCAGGCAGAGCCGCGAGGGGAGGTTGCCGCCTGGATTCAGGGAGATGTCACCGATTTCGAAACCATGAAAGAGGCGAGCAAAGGCTGTAGTGCCGTGGTACATCTGGCGGCCACGCCACAATATGCCAGCTTCGAGCATCCTAAGCGAGACCTCCTGGTGAATGGCCTCGGTACGCTGCAAACATTGCGGGCGGCAGCCACACAGCAGGTGCAACGTTTCGTCATGGTGTCATCATCGGCGGTCTATGGCGCCAGCGGCGGCTGCCTCACGGAAGATACCATGCCTCGGCCTTTATCACCCTATGGCGTAAGCAAAGCCACAGCCGAAGCATACACCGAACTTTTTCAGCGAACGACTGCTTTGCACACCGTTACCTTGCGCTTGTTCAATGTTTATGGCCGCAGCTATGTGGAGGCCTGGCGTCCCACGGTCGAAAGTCGCTTTTTACAGGCAGTCCTCAGTGGCCGACGCCCCACCATCATCGGTGATCCCGATCGCAGCTACGATTTTGTGCATGTTTCCGATGTGGTGCAGGCCATCTATCTCGCTCTGACACGTGATGTTCCCCCGGCATCTGTCTTCAACATCGGTAGTGGTTATCCCACCTCGCTACAAACCCTGGCGCGGTGGTGCCTGGCTGCGGTTGGCAGTGAGGAAAAGCCAGTCCTGGAAAAGGGCGGCGGTGTGCCGCCACCCTCGCACTGGGCCGATCTCAGGCGGAGCCGGCAAGGGTTGGGCTATGAACCCCGCCAGCACATCGAGACCTGGATTAAAAAAATGGTGCAGGATTACCGCTCTCGCACATTTGCCGAATCTTCTCCCAACCTCTAAGCTTAGCCCATGCGGTTACTGATTATCCTTGGCGCCGGTGGCCATACCAAGCAGATGTTGCATCTGGTAGATCTCCTGGGCGCGGACTACGAATATCATTATGTCGTTGCCGATTACGATACGGTTTCGCAAGGAAAAATCCGCAAGCCAGGCCCTATTTATCGTATTGCCCAGCCCCGTGAAAAGCGCAAGGGACATACTGATTCGCCCCTAACCGTGCTTAGTAAGTTGCCAAAAGCTCTGGTGCAGGCCTGGCAGATATTGCGCGCTGCTCGTCCCGATGCCATTATCGGCGCCGGCCCCAGCTTACAGATTCCTATCGCCCTTGTGGCGCGAGTGCTGGGCATTCCCATGATTTTTATCGAAACCGCCTCTAAGGTGGAAACGTTGACCTTTACCGGTCGTCTTATCTATCGTTTTCGTCTCGCTGATCGCTTCTACGTGCAGTGGCGTCATCATCTCGAGCAATATCCGCGTGCACGCTACGCCGGCCGCCTTCTCTGACCCCCTACCATGATCTTCTGTACTGTCGGTACCACCGATTTTGACCCTCTGGTGCAGGCCATGGACGCCTTAGCCCCCACGCTGGATGAATCTGTGATCTTCCAGATCGGGCAGGGCAGCTACGAACCCCGCCATGGTCGTTGGTTCCGTTTCGTTCCTTCTCTGGAACCTTATTTGGAGGAAGCCAGCGTCGTGGTGGCGCATGGCGGCTTTGGCACTACCGTCGAGGTGCTGCAAATGGGCAAACCCCTGGTGAGTGTCCCTAATCCCGACCGTTATGATCGCCATCAGGAAGAAATTCTGCGTCATTTTGCAGCCGAGGGCTATCTGATTGCCTGCTTCGATCTTGCGGACCTGCCTGCGGCCATTGCCCGCGCCCGGAGCACGCCACTACGCCCCTACCAGCAACCAGAAACTACTTTGCATCTCGAAATCAAGGCTTTTTTGGCAGGGCTCGAGTAGCCGGAGATGGAAAGAAGCGTCTCCTTTCTTGACGTTAAGCAACCGAGATAGTAAGATGGAAGGTGAATTACTAAGGCAGTGAGGCTTTAGTTCAGGAGTCTCAGATGTTTAGCTACGAACGTTGTATGACCCGAGTCAACATGATAGGGAGCCGCCGAGCAGATCACGTGGTTGGGGACAGGAAGAGGGGTGGTTTATTTGGGGATATGATTCGGCAGAATTGGTATTCAGCAGTGGTGATTGGCGTTTGCCTATCTCATTTATTTTCAAACACATTTTTCTCATTCCCGACAATGGAGGTTTCATGATGGTCGCTCCTTCGTTAGAAGCTATCAAACAAGCACACAAGGTGATCAGTGAATATGACTATGAATTACGTCCTGTGCAACATGGCTATGCCAATCGCACGCTCTACATCGATCTTACCAAAGGATTGATTGCAGAAAAACCGGTTACACAAGAGATGAAAGATGTCTTTACAGGAGGACGTGGTTTTGCTCTGTGGTTGTTGTGGAATGCTATCGAAGACGACACGGCCTGGAATGATCCCGAGAATGAACTGGTTATTGCCAATGGTCCTATCAATGGCTCCACCGCCTATCCGGGCCTGGGCAAATCTACGGTTGTGACACTTTCTCCCCTCACGGATTCAGTCATTGATAGCAATGGCGGTGGTTACTTCGGCCCCTATCTCAAGTTTTCTGGTTTCGATGCCCTGGAGATTCAAGGAAAAGCCGACAAGGACGTGATCATTTTCATCGATGGTGATACGGGTAAAATCACAGTGGAAGAGGCGCCCTTGGAAGCATTGAATACACACATTTTAGCCAGTCAACTGACAGAAATGTATGCAGATCCTGCCCTGGGCGAGCGCGGAAAAGTCGCTGTATCGGTGGTTTCAGCCGGGGAAGCGGCCGATCACATCTCCTTTGCCGGTCTCAACCTGAGCTGGTACGATATACGCCGCAAGCATGTGCGGGTCAAGCAGGCAGCGCGCGGGGGCAGTGGTCGTGTCCTGCGGGATAAAAAAATCAAAGCCATTGTCGTCAGATACAGCCATCTCAAAGGCAGTAGTAACAATCCTGCCAAACCCGAATTGATCAAAAAAGCAGGCCAACGTATCAACCGCGAGATCGCCATGTATGACGATCAGCAAAATCAGATGCGAAAAGTAGGTACCGCCCATCTCGTCGAAATCATGGATCACTTTGACCTTTTACCGGTACACAACTTCCGTTTTGGCCGTCATCCTGACTCACACAAGATCGATTCTTCCGTCTGGAAAAAGCTGTTCCGGCAAGGAATGCCCGATGGTTGCTGGGCCGGGTGCCAGCTTTCCTGCTCCCACGCCGTTGATCATATCCACTTGCAAACCGGACCTTATGCGGGTGAAGCTGTCCTGGTAGACGGCCCCGAATATGAAACTGCAGCCGGCCTTGGTGCGAATATCGGTGTTTTTGATCCCCTCGGTGTGTTGGAACTGAATTTTTATGCAGACACCTACGGCGTGGACACCATCACCCTGGCCAACTCCATTGCCTTCGTGATGGAATTGGTCGAAGCCGGCCATCTCGATCAAAGCCGCACAGGTGGTCTTGATCTCTCCTGGGGCAACTGGAAGGCAGCGGCCGAATTGTTGCACCAGATGGCGCGAGGCGAAGGCTTCGGCCTGATTGTGGGGAAAGGGGTGCGCTGGATGAAACAGTACTTTGCCAAAGAATACGGCATCGATCCTCAGTACCTGCAAGATATCGGCATGGAAGTCAAAGGGCTGGAAATCTCGGAATATGTGACGAAGGAATCATTGGCCCAGCAAGGTGGGTATGGGATGGCCCTGAAAGGAGGGCAGCATGATGAAGCCTGGCTCATTTTCATGGACCAGGTGAACAAACAGTTACCCACATTTGTCGACAAAGCCGAAGCTCTGCACTACTTCCCCATGTGGCGTACCTGGTTCAGCCTTCATGGCTTGTGTAAGCTTCCCTGGAATGACATCGAACCGCCGGAAAATAAGTCTTTGCCGGATGCAGCCAAAGTGCCGGAACATGTCGAAAATTATACCTGGCTATTCGAAGGCACCATCGGCAAACCCGCTACTCCCCACGATCTCATCCTCCAATCAGAGCGAGTGTACAACTTCCAACGTGTCTTCACTCTGCGACGCGGCTTTGGCACTCGTGAACATGATTTCCCTCCGTATCGTGCCATGGGACCTGCTACGGCAGAAGAATATGAATCACGCGCCGAACGTTATGATACTCAGTTACGGGAAGAAGCTGGCATCGATCCTGCTGCCATGACCACTGAAGAAAAAGTTGCCGCCTTGCGCAAATATCGCATGGATCGTTACGAGCAATTGATCGATGCCGTGTACAAGCGCCGGGGATGGGACAGCAACGGTATTCCCACGCTGGAAACCCTGCAACGCCTGGGCATCGACTTTCCTGAAGTTGTGGCCGTAGTCGAAGCCAATCGTCAGTAAGTTCGCGAAAAAGTGCGAGGCGCCGTCGTAGCGCCTCGCACTTTCTTATTGCCCTCAGGGATGAACGGTGTGTAGGAGCAGGGGTGTGTACAAATAGGTCACGTCCTCGTAATCACCAAAACGCATTTGCAGGGTGGTGTTGGGGGCAATGGAAACATAGTACTCATTGGCCGTGCTGGAGGCAAAGCCAGGGGGATCGATCTCACTGATTTTGTAGCTGTCGGGCGCGGGGAGGTCGTTGAAAAGAGCAATTCCCTGGGAATCAGTCTGAAGACGGGCAATTTCTTGAGTACCGGCAATATCGCTGACGATGACGCTGATGTTGGCCAAAGGCGGCTCATCGGCTTCGACAAGGCGGTTACGATTGAGATCGTTCCAGACGAGGACACTGATCGCACCAGTTGGACGCGGCGTGGGTGTGACGGTGAGGGTGGGAGTAGGTGTTGGCGTAGGAGGCGCCACCAGGCCGAAGTTGACGATGAGAATACCGGCACCTGGTGCGAGCCAGCGATTAGGCGGGGGAGTGGTCAGATCCCAACCATCAGGGACAACCAGCACGAGTTCGTAGGTTGTAGCGGTTTCCAGACCGAAGAAGACAAAATGACCATCGGCATCCGTCGTTGTCTCCGCCACAACCAGACCGCTGATATTTTTGAGCTGGAGGGTGATGTTGGGGGCACCGGGCTCACCGGCGTCGATATCCTCGAAACCACCTCGATCCAGGTCCATCCAAACCAATCCCTGAATCCTACCACCCTCAGGGGTGGGCGTCGGCGTGACGGTGGCTGTGGGTGTGGTGGTGGGCGTTGTTGTGGGGGTGTGGGTAGGAGTCGACGTAGGTGTGATGGTGGGTGTGGCGGTTGGCGTCGCCGTGTCCAGAGGGATGCGTTCTGCCGGGAAGTTGTTGTTCTCGCTTTCCTGGCCGGCGATGACGGTAAGCCAACGCTCGCTCAGGAGCAATGTCCAGCCTGTGGGTGGGGTAACGCGCAACCGGTAGGTGCTGGGATTGATGCCGGTCATGCGGAAAAAGCCACTGTTGTCGCTGATAGCCTGGAGAACGGGAGTATTGTCGGGCAGGTAAAGGGTGACCAGAGCACCGGGGACAGGGTTTTCACCCACATCTCGTACGAGATCACGATCAAGGTCTTCGAAAATATAGCCTGAAACCGCGCCTGTTGAACTCTGAGGGGTAGGTGTAGCGGTGGCTGTGGCTATGGGCGTGGGTGTATTCGTCACGATCACGGTAGGAGTGGCCGTGGGCACCTGGCCAGTGGGCGTCACTGTGGGTGTAATTTGGGGAATATCACTCAAGTTTTGCACGTCGACGTGATGGATGTATTCGTCGCCATCGTTGACACCGCTGCTACTGCGACTGTCGATATAAAAGTCGGTACTGCCGGGGAGGCGGTTGCCAAAATAACCATTGTTAATGAGGAAGGTAGCGACTTTCCAGCGATTGCTGTTGGTTTTTGTCACCACTGTCGGTTTGGGGTCAGGTAAAATGCCGGTAGTGGGCAGACCGCCAGTGAGAACGAGACCAGTACTCACATCCCAGTCCTGAATGGCGTAGAGAGAGGCCGCCTCCTCGCCATTGGTGCTGTCGACCATGAGTCGCCACTGGTCCGTACCGTGATCGAGATAGGTGACAGAGATACGCACGTCGTGATCATCGCCTGGATTGGCGGGTGGGGCCAGGTAGCGATCGTCGACATCGAAGAAAAAGCCGTAATTATTCGAAGCCTGATCGCTGCGCCGCGCTACCCAACCGGGATCGACTTCAATCTGTACAGGATATTCGACGGTATTGTCAATGTGGTAGAGCCCCACACTGTTGAGGGTAGCATCGTAAGGGTTGGGGTTGTAGTGCCAGGGCTGGTCGAGGACGGTAGAGTAGGGGCCATCCCAGCCCATGATACCGCCGTTGGTAAGAAAACGTTCATCATCGGTAAAAGGAATGGTGATGCCGCCAGGAGCTTCGTGCTGCTGGTAAAGATAGAATTCGTAGTTGCCGTTGGTGGGCCAACGATGCCATTGGTCATGTTCGATGACGTAGTAGCTAAGGTAGGTAGGATTGCGGTGTTCCCGCATCCGTGACCAGACACTGGGGGGCCTTTTCTCTCCGGCCTGCAGTCCTGTACCCAGATAACGGCTCGTCCAGGCCGCGATCTGCCGTGTGGCAGGGGTGTCGACATCGTAGCGCGTCGAGTTCCAGAAGCGGGAGAGTCGAATGTAATCGGCATGAATGTCGAGTGCCCTGGCCATGGACCAGTAGAATTCATTTTCGGTGGCCATCATGTAGTCGTAGCTTTCCAGCATGATGGGAACCTGGTCATTGTGCAGTCGAAGCTGGTCGTATTTGCCGGTGCAGGCATGGTTAGGGCCGTAGCAATTCTCGTTATCGGTAAAGTCGGAGGTGATGTTGTTGACGGAGAGGCCGATACCTTTGGCTGCAGCATAGTCGGCGATGTCTCGGGCGCTGGAGACACCGGCGGGAACATAGAAGGTGCCGTTTTGCGTAACGAGATCGAAAATATATCCTCCCTGGCCATCGGAAAAGGCGGCAGCATAGGTGTCGATGACATTGTGCACATAAGTTTCCCACTGGGTGGGACTAAGATAGCCGTTGCCAGCCAAAAAATCTTCGTCCTTGGCCGCATAGCCGGGATCTTTGTCATCAGCAGCACGATTTTCGCCATCTTTACCTACACCAATCGCGACCCAGCCGATACGGTCTTTTTGGGGACTGTTACGCAAATGGTCGGCGAGGGCGTTGATGAAGGTGGCATACTGGTTGAAAAAGTAGGAGTTAGCGTAGTCGGGTAAGTACCAGGGACCGCCAAAGTTGGTACAACCGCTGTAGTTACGCTCATCAGGATAGGGAGAGAGGATCACGGTATCGTCGGCCGTGTTTTCGATACCATCTGGCCCCACTCGCACAAAGTAGGGGATGACATCGATGCCTTGCTGAGGACATCCCACCGAGCGACCGGTGTAGGGCATGACGGTGATGCCTACACTCTCATAGCCAGCGGCAACAGCATCGGTGATATAATTGTCGAGCCAGTCCCAACGATAGACACCTGGCTGTGGATTGAGTTTTTCCCAACTCCAAAAGCGAAAAGAGCCCTTCGCACTGGTGTTGCTAGGGCTGAGGAAAGACCAGCGGCCGTTTTCCAGGTAGAAGCCGGTAACGGCCGTGGGGCTGGTGTAGGCTTCGGCTTGAGGTTGGGCGGGAGGGGGTGTGGGCGCTGGCGACGGCGCGGAGATGGCCGTCGTGGCGAAGACTGCCAAAATCAGGCCTAGAACGAAGAGGAGGAGAACTGCTCGGGGTAGTGGCTTGCTCATGGTGTAGGCTTCTCGGGGGAGAGGAATGGTTTCATCAACAATCATACGTGGTGATTCCCCTGAAAAACCTTGATTGCCGGGGAACTGAGGGAAAAACAGGGTGTCAGGAAGATTTCACCTTTGAAATCTTTGCTTTCTCTCTACTTTCTCCGGCATTCAAGACCTATTTCAGAGGACTCAAGGATCAATTGGCTATGAGAAGAATCGTCGCGGTAAGCAACGAAGGGCGGTGTTTGCAGACAGGCGGGAGCAGTCTGAAACAGTCTCCCCTGGTGAATTAGGCCACCTCTGTTGCAGAACTACTCCCGCGAACAAAACTAGCGTAACATATGAAGATGAATATGGCATGAACGGCACCCCATCTGGGAGGTGAAAGTTTTGTAAGGTTCTGTGCTATACTCCGCATGAGTGCATGTGACTGTTGTGGTTTCGCACAGTTTCATCGACCGGTAAACTATCAGTATTTTGTCATAAATGCTTATGCGGAGGTTTGTTAGTCAATGTCCTTTGGTCGTCATTGGGAGTGGCGGGGTTTCGGTGATGTGGAGGAGGAGCTTCGTGCTCACGTTACCTCTTACCCCCTCTATCTCCAAACTGAAACACCTATGACAGATATCTATTTGTGGACACCCAGGGCAAAAGTCAATGTCAAGTTGCGTGGCGATTCTCTCAAATTCAAACGATTCATTGCCAGAGAGGGTGTATTTGAGTGCTGGCTCGAAGATGAAGCAGAAGTGTTTCCTTTTCCGCTTTCAGGAGAAGCTCTGCGTCGCTTAGGAGAGGCCTTGGAGATCACCTTGCCAGACACATCACCTATCCCTCGAGCCGAGACCTTACTGAGTTGGCTACGCAAAGTGGCGCCGAAAGTGCGTGTTGTGCCTGTAGAAAAGCAAAGATCTCTGCATCTACTATCAGTCCCTGCGGCAGATCCGGTCATCGTGGAGCTGAGCGAGGTGCTGGTGCCAGAAACCATTACGACTTTTGCCCTCGAACACCCGCAACTGCCGGTGCTACGCATCACCCTGGCACAATTTTCGCCTTTGATCCAAAACTTGCAGCCGTTAAGCTATTTTGAAGCATTGGCCCTGTGGGCGCAGGGGCAACGTCTGCGAGCAAGGCCTGTTCAAGGCTGAAGTTGCCAGTTTTGCAAGACAACTATGTCTTCACCGCTGCTGAGGGGGAGGCGCTTGCCCGTACTTTCGTCGTAAAAGCCGGTGATGAGGCGGTAGGCACCGGGAGAAAGGGATGGGGGTGGATGCAAGATAAAGGTTGATTCGACGACTTCATGCGGCTGCCACTGATCGGTGGGCCGGGTTCCTAACAAGGGAATAGCATCATTTTGGGCAACAACCTGCCAGTCAGCGTCCAGGAGCTGCGTAAATACTTTCCAGGAGCGGTCAATGGTGCCGCGGCGTTGCCAATAAAGGGTAAGACGCAGAGGGCGGCCTGGTTGCGGGATAGCGGGCTCGAGGTCGAAACCCAGAAGGCGAATACCATCCCGAAAATCACGCGAAAGGGGGTAGGCGAAAGAGGGTGGGACCGTACGTAGGGTAGGCGTCGTGCGCCAGGCCTGCACACGCACATAAGTGAGGCCGGGAAAGACCTGGTCGAGGTAAAGCGTGCCGTGTTCTTGCAGCCAGGAACGAATGAAACCAGCAGGATCGTTGACCGTATCGTAACCCCTCAGCACCCAAACGGTGTTGAAATCGGCAAAGAGCTGATTGAGTTTGGCGGCAGCAGTTTCGTGATCGATAGCATAAAAATCACTGTTTGGATCACCCCAGCCGATGGAGGGATCGCCATCGATGTGACCTGTCGTAACAACAACGGGACCGGTACCGATTTTGCTCGAGGGCGGCGGATAGGCACTGAGACGGCCAAGCCAGGCAATAGAGTCGGGCCAGTAGGTGAGGAGGGCTGGGTAGAGATAGCCGGCGTTGATCAGGATAGCATCACGAGGGCCGATTCGATCGTAGATGAATTGCACGGCCCCACGCAAGTCGTCGGCGGCTTCGAAACGGTAACGTTGGCTGTAAAAATGTTGCAGGCTTTGGGCAGAAAAGAGGGAAATGATGAGGAGGAAGGATGTGAGGACGAGCGGATGGAGCCAGGAACGCGGTTTTGCCACACGTTCCGCCACTTGCACGAGACCTACGGCCAACAGCAAAGGATAAGCGGTGCTGTAAAGATAGACATAGCGCACGTGGTACAACGGCGTCAATAGTTGTGAGAACAAAAAAATGAGAAAAAGTGGCCCCAGAAGGGTGACCGCCAAAAACCAGGAGGCTGTTCGGCTTTTCCCAGCCGGCATTCTGAACAAGGGCAGGAGGGCTATCCCCAAAAGGATGAGAGCGAAGGGCCACCAATGCCTGGCATCGACAGATTGTCCTAGAGCAAGAGCAGTGCTGCTTTCTCGCACCATTTTGATGATCAGCGCGGTCAAGGGTAAAGCATCTCGCCAGGGAGGAACGGGGGGATGTAAGGCCTGACGGAGAGCATGGGGAAGCCAGGGCAGGTACAGGAGGAGAGCACCAACCTGGGTAAGCAGCCATGCGGGTAGTTGGCTTTTTGCATGCCGCCACAGCCACCAAATCACAAAAAGATTCAGGGCAACCAGGGCAAAAGCAGTGTAGTAGAGGCTCCACAAGGCTAAGGCGGCAGTAACGGCGTAGAGAAACAGGGTTCGCCGGGGCCAAGTCGCACTTTGGAGCAGGCTCCATGTCAGCCATAACAAGCAACCGAGAAGGAACGTCCCCAGGGTGTACATGCGTACTTCTTGGGCGTACCACACACTGAAGGGGTTGATGGCATAAAGAAAAGCCGCCAAAATACCGATGTTGGCACCATACAGACGTCGTCCCAGTTGGGCAATGAGGGGCAGAAGAAGGATGCCAAATCCCACGGAAAAGAAGGCGTAAGCAAATTCGCTACGCCCTGCTGCCTGGGTCCAGAAATGGAGGAGGGCATAGTAAAGGGGCGGATGAATATCGCCGGCAGTATGCGCCCACATCGCAGTCAGTGATTGCGAGGAAAGAAAGGCACTGACTGTTTCATCATACCAGAGGCTATCTGCGCCCAAACGAATGAGGCGCAAGCCAAAAGCAAGAAGAAGGGTGCCTGTAAGCAGCCAGCGTTGACGGCGCGAAAAAGACTTCACTTGCGAGAGGAATCAGAGTTTTTGGAGCCAGCGATAACCATAGGGGGGCAAAGTGATGCGGCTCTGCGACCAGTCTACATTGAGGAGAAGATCATGGCTTTGGGGAATATCAACAGCAAGAGCATGTTCACTGAGGTTGTGTAAGCAAACCACGGTTTCGCCCCGATATGAGCGTGTAAATCCCAGCAAAGCACGGTCTGGGTGTTCGATAAATTGAATATCACCCAAGGCAAGCGCAGGCTGGTCCTTGTAGATATCGATCAGCTTCCGAAAACGGCTAAGTAAAGAGGTCGGATTGGAAAACTGACGGGCAACGTTGACCCGCTGGTAGCCATAGACAGGATCATCGATCACGGGGAGATACAGTTTGTCGGCCTCAGAAAAGCCTGCATTGGTGCTTGCGTCCCATTGCATGGGTGTACGCACACCACTCCGATCGGGCAGGGAGATGTTGTCGCCCATGCCGATTTCATCACCATAGTAGATGATGGGGCTGCCGGGAAGGGTAAACAGCAAGCTATTAAGCAGCTCGATCTTACGACGGTCGTTATCGAGTAAGGGAGCGAGGCGACGACGAATGCCGAGATTGAGTCGCATGCGAGGATCAGGCGCGTATTGCTCCCACATCCACTGACGTTCGACCTCAGTTACCATCTCTAAAGTCAGTTCGTCATGGTTACGCAAAAAGGTACACCATTGGCAGTTTGGGGGAATGGCCGGTGTGCGGTTGAGGATGTCAATGACGGGGGCACGATCGCCGCGTTTGAGGGCCATGTAAAGCCGGGGCATGACGGGAAAGTGAAATCCCATGTGGAATTCATCACCCGGCACCGAATTGTCATGAAGATCGCCCCCAAAATAGAGGCGGACATCTTCGGGCCACTGATTAGCCTCACAGAGAAGGATGGCATCGGGATATTCAGCATCCATCATTGCCCGCAGCCGTTTGAGGTAGGCATGGGTTTCCGGTAGATTTTCGCAATTGGTCCCTTCCCGTTCGAAGAGATAAGGAACGGCGTCGGCACGAAATCCATCCAAGCCCATATCCATCCAAAAACGGGCGATATTGAGCATTTCTTCTTGAACGGCGGGATTATCAAAATTGAGATCAGGTTGCTGGCGGTAAAAACGATGCCAGTAGTACTGCTTCCGAACATCATCCCAGGCCCAGTTCGAAGACTCTGTGTCGATGAAAATGATACGGGCATCACTGTATTTGTCGTCGCTGTCACTCCACACGTAATAATCGGTGTAGGGCTCCTGGCGACGGCGAGAAGCCTGAAACCAGGCATGCTGATCAGAGGTGTGATTCATGATCAGATCGGTGATAATATGCATCCCTCGCGCATGTGCCGCCTCGATCAAAGCCTGAAAGTCCTCTAAATTGCCGTAATCAGGATGCACATCGTAGAAATCAGCAACATCGTAGCCATCATCGACCAATGGGGAGGGGTAAATGGGTAATAGCCAGATGCAATCGATGCCTAAATCGGCGAGATAATCGATCTGGCTGAGTGCGCCCTGTAAGTCGCCGTTACCGTCGCCGTTACTGTCTTTGAAGGCGCGGACGTAGAGTTCGTAAAAGACAGCGGTTTGATACCAGGCAGGTTGGGTTAATGTGATCATGTTTCGAGAGAGTGTGAAAGGGGGAGGATGAATTGAAAGGTACTGCCTTGACCGAGGGTGCTTTGGACATGAACCGAGCCATGATGGGCTTCGACAATGGCTTTTACAAGACTGAGTCCGAGCCCAGTTCCGTGTTCCGTGGTTGTCTTGTCTTGCTGAAAAGGTTCAAAGAGATGTGCCTGGCGTTCGGGAGCAATGCCGGGGCCGTTGTCAATGACGTTGAAGAGGATATTTTCTGCATTCTGCCGCACCTCGATGCGAATCGAACCGGCCGGGAGTGTATATTTGATTGCGTTGGTGCCGAGATTGACCAGTGCCTGACGGATAAGCAGAGGGTCACCATAGATATCTGGCAAATTGGAAGCAACATCCAATTGAAATACCTGATTTTTGGCTTCAGCCAGAGGGGCGATATCCTTGTAAGCAAGACGTGCAGCCTCGGCTGGAGAAAATATCTTGGGCTGTAATCCCACGCCGGCTCGTAAGCGTTCGAGATCGAGCAGTTTTGCCGTCAATGTGTCAATCCGCCGCAAAGCGTGTTGCACGATATGCAAATATTCGTGTGTCTCTTTATCCAAAGGAGATTCTTCAATCAGGCTGAGATAACCAATGGCCAGAGCCAAAGGCGAACGTACATCATGTGCCATCATCCGCACATAACGCCTCATGATTGCCTGAAATTCACGATGTTCTGTGATATCATGCAGTGTGACGATGCAGCGCCGTTCTGCAGAATCGACAATGGGTTCGGTAATAGCAGAGATCGTAATCTGCAAATAACACGTTTTGTCTTTCTTAGGAAACTCAATCATACATTGAAGGGGCAGCTCGACATCAGGATCGAGCCACCGTGACAGACAATGTGCCAGTGCCGGAACCATTCGTAGTTTGGAAACGTGTTGGCCGACGACTCCCTTGTCAGGATAATTGAGGAGCTGTAGCGCGGCAAAATTGATGTCTACGATGCAATTCTCTTCATCGAGAATCATGATGCCATCTTCAGTTTGTTCGAAAATCACATCACGCGCCATGGGTGCCACTGCAAACAACTGGTAACGGAACAAGGCATAACCGATGAGAATGCCCGAAAGCATCATGGGAAATGGTGTGATATCCAACGAGCGCAGGGATGACGGTACGCCTTTCGTCACGAGGCTGAGATTGCTCAACAAGGGAATCATCAATGCCAGTAGCAAAAGTTCGATCTGATGTCTGTGCAGTTTGGAGACATTCCAATAGAAGGAGAGAAATATCAAAACAACGGCAAAAAGCATAGAATAGGATAAAGCAGCATGCAGCCAGAAGGCCGGACCCCACTCAACCTGAAAATCTCTCCCCCAAGAAGTGGTTACAAAATCCATGCTCGACCACCAGAGATGATGCTTGTCATTGGTGAACACAAATATCACCAGAGAGAGCTCGATGGCAATAATGGCACGGACAAACCAATATTTGAGCCACTGGGGACGCCGAACATAATAAATTGCAAGCACAAGCCAAAGGGGCGCCATAGAAACAACCCCCAGGTATTTGACCTTCATCCAAAAAAGAGTGGTTTCAGCATCGGCACCCATGACCTCCAACATGTCAGCCAATGCCCACCACGCTGCTGCCAACATCATCGCACTAAAGGCACGATTTAGCTTACTCGGCGTTTGTTGCCAGGCATACCAGGCCAGCCCCAGGCAAATCATAATCGAGAGTAGAAAAAACCACATTAAGGGAGTGTAATATAGATGAAACATCACACAGCTGGACCAACAGGTGGGCGCCAAGGCGCGATATCGATAATGCGAGAATGTTTATGTCTTCTTGATGAATATCTTCCTTCAAGAATGCTCTCTGGTATGATCCACCAGAGCCACGCTGTAAACCAGGCCCACGCTTTCGAAAGAAAGTGTGTTTACAACGAAGCTCGTGGGACAGACAGTAGTGAGGGGAACGCTACTGACCCTATCTTACTGTGTTCCTGCATTTACGTCAATTAAACTGCCTGAAGCCGGGGCTGTATCCGTTTAGTCGGTGGGGCATGAAGATTTCGTTGATTGAAGTGCGACGCACTTTGTCCGCGCTGACTAAATTGATACAGTGTCCCTGAAGCCAATTGTTGAGCCGATCTTGCGGGTTAGTGCGAGCTTGGATTGTGTCCTCTCACGGTGTATAATGCATTGTTACGGCTATACGCCGCCAAACTCTTTTCGATTTTGCGAGGACTAGATTGGAAGCACAAGACAAGCTACGATGCAGCGTCTGTATCACTGCCTATAACGAAGAAGCAAATATCGGCCGCCTTTTAGATGCCATGATCAACCAACTTCTTTATGAAGTACAGATCACGGAAATTATTGTGGTGGCCAGCGCTTGCACCGATCGCACCGTGCCCATTGTACGCGAATACATGAGCAAAGACCCTCGCGTCAAATTGATCGAGCAAAAGCGGCGGGCCGGTAAAACTGCGGCAATCAATGCCTTCTTGCAGGTGGCACAAGAGGATATCGTTGTCTTGGAGAGCGGAGATACGCTCCCGCACGAATCCGCCGTCGAGCACCTGGTGCGCATGTTCCGCGACCCTACTGTAGGGATGACCGGTGCCCATAAGGTTCCCGTCAACACCCCCGATCACATCGTGGGGCTGTTCACCTACCTGCGCCTGCAAATGGAGCACGAGCTTTGTTTGGATATTCCACGCTTGGGCGAAATGATCGCTTTCCGCAAAGTATTCGATCAAATCCCCCCCGACGTGGCCATGGACGAGGCTTTTGTCGAAGCCTTTATTGTGCAGCGCGGTATGCAAGTGCGTTATGCCCCAGATGCCGTCGTGTATAACACTGGCCCCGATACGCTGGGAGATTTTGTACGGCAACGACGACGTAATCATGCCGGACATCTTTATTTGCAGCGTAAATATGGCTACAAGGTTAGCAGCCTGCGTAAACGTAAAGTCGTCAGTATTGCCGCCGCTCAGGCCTGGAATGCTGTTTGGGGAGCCATTAAATTCGTGTGGGTTTTAGTTCTGTTGGCTGTGTTGGAAGGCTGGTCACGTGTTCTGGGATGGTATGATTTTGCCATCCGCAAAGAACGCCATGTCGTCTGGGATATGGCCTGGAGCCAAAAAACTGACGTGCAAAAAGAAAAGGAACGGGTGGTGCAGCGCAACGTTTCTCCTATAGACCCTACCGCGGCCACCACTGAGTGGGTCGCCGACAAATAAGAGCGAGAACGCCGTGCGGCAACATTTTAGTACTCTTCTCAAACTGATCATCGGTCTGGGGCTGATCGCATTCGTCCTATCGCGAGTCGATATCGCAACCGTCAGTGCTAAGCTTACTTCGGCCAATTTGTGGCTGGTTGGGCTGGGGTTGTTGCTCTTTTGGCTGGCAATGACGATCAATGCCGTCAAATGGTGGGTACTTCTGCGTGCTCAGGATATTGCGATCCCTTTCCTCTCCTTGCTTCAATACACCTTTGTCGGTTTCTTTTTCAATAATGTCTTACCGGCCAATATCGGCGGTGATGTGATGCGGGGCTGGGGGCTGGCGCGATATACCGACCGCACTGCCGCCGCCGCTGCTTCCGTAGTCCTCGATCGGCTAATTGGACTCTCGGCCTACATGATTGTCGCCGCCATTTCTGCCTTGATCACGGTACTGGTTACCGGTCGTTCGGATCTTAAGGTGCTCGTTTGGGCCGCGGCCGCGGCTTCTTTTTCTTTACTTGTGCTTGGCGCCATCTTACTCAGCCGTCATCTACGACGCTGGTTCGACAGTTTACTCTCCCACACCTTTCTTCGTTTCCTCCTACCCTATTGGCGCCCCCTTTCGCAGGCCTTCGAGGTTTATCGCTTTCAGTATCGCGCCTTGCTTCTGGCCTTTGGCATTGGCCTTTTGGGCATCACCTCCACCTCCCTGGTCAATTACACCCTCTCCGAGAGTCTGGGGGGAGGAATCTCTCTCCTCCACATCTTCCTCTTCAACCCCCTTATCGCCCTGGTTCTCATCATTCCCATCTCCATTGGCGGTCTGGGCCTGAATCAAGTGGCCTATCCCTTCTTCTATCGCCTGGTAGGTGTGCCCGAAGCCCATGCTTTTGGCCTGAGCCTCTTTGTCCAGGCAGCGCAAATTATTTGTAGCTTACCGGGTGCCCTGCTCTGGCTACGCTGGCGACGGGATGCCAAGCTCGTACCAATAGGCGAGAACGAGCATGGTGTCTGAATGCCCAATCAGTGAAGCAGAGGCCGCATTGCTTTACGGTGACAGTGATGCTGCTCATGCCTTCGATCATGTCCTGCGGGTGACGAGGCTGGCCGAGCACATTGCCCAAAGTGAGGGTGCAGATCGAGTCATCGTTCGTACCGCTGGCCTCCTGCACGACTGCGCCCGTCTCGAGCCCGACCATCATCTTGTCGGCGCTCGCCGTGCTCGCAAAATCTTGGCCGATATGCCGCCCCCTTTTGTCGATGCCGTCGCCCATTGCATCGAAGCACACCGCTTTAG
>JAADFV010000460.1 GCA_013152695.1 Chloroflexota bacterium
TAAGACTCAATCCAGCTCCGGGTCGACTTGTAAATATCTTTGCAATTCTTCCCTTCCAATCGTGACAAGACCACGCAAATATCGTAATATATGAGTACTTCAAACGATACGATGTACAAAATGATGAATCAAGACAGAAATGATCCACCTGATCAAAATCAATCTTTGGGAGCACGAATTCGCCAAAGACGGAAAGAACTGAAATTACGTCTGGTCGAATTAGGAGAAATGTGCGGTATTTCGCCCTCATTTCTAAGCCAGATCGAAAGAGATCAGGCCAACCCTTCCATTTCCACTCTACATGACATTGCTACGGCTTTGGGCGTAACAGTGGCTTCATTTTTCGACAGCCCTGCTGAAAACCCTCGTGAAGCGGTCAAAATGTCGAAAAAGGAACCTGCTGCCTGGGTCGTTCGCGCCAATGCCCGTAAAACACTAATGTACCCTGGCTCTGGTATTAGAAATGAATTACTCTCCCCCGACCTGAATCGAGCAATTCAGATGATGTATGTTGTTATTCCTCCCGGAGCAAGTACGGGAAGTGAAGCGTTAGTGCATGAGGGAGAAGAATGTGGCGTGGTATTGCAAGGCACTGTTGAAATATGGGCGGGAGAGGAGCACTTTATTTTAGGGCCAGGAGATGCAATTTATCAAAAGAGCACGATTCCGCATCGAAGTAGAAACATAGGGGAAGATGATGTGATTATTGTAGTGGCTATAACACCGCCTTCATTTTAAATCTGGTGCACTAAAACTTGTTGGAATAAAGCCCGACGTTTTTCGTCGGGCTTTTGTATTTCCAAGTACCAGTGCTTATAGCATTCTCTGTACATCAAAAGGTCTTGTTTCCCGAAAATCTATGGTGCCGTGACATCAATTTTTATTCAGTCAATAATTTTGGTCATTTTTTCATTGACATCAAAATATAATTGTGATACAATCAAAATTGTTTTTGAGCATTTCTTCCTGTTGACTCATGAATTCCCGGCACACTCTCGGCAAAAGAATTCGTAAACTGCGCAAGGCTCGAGAATTAACTCTTGCGCAGTTGGCCGAGCGTTGCGATATCTCGACCTCATTCCTCAGTCAGATTGAACGGGAGCAGGCATCCCCTTCGGTTACAACTTTGTATACCATCGCCCGAATGTTGGGAGTATCAATGGCGTCTTTTTTCGAAGAGCCGGATTCGAGCGAGGAAGAGGGTGCTGATTCTGTCAAACCTGATAAAGCAAAGATTGTTCGGGCCGATAAGCGAAAAGTTCTCATATACCCCGGCAGCAACATTCGCAACGAGTTACTCACCCCCGATTTGCAAAGCGCTATCCAGATGATGTGGATCGTCATGCCACCGGGGACTGATAGTGGTACTGAACCCTTCTATCACGAGGGCGACGAGTGTGGTGTTGTCTTGCAAGGTCTACTCGAAACCTGGATTGGGGATGAAAGATTTGTCCTTGGACCAGGAGATTCCATCTGTCATAAAAGCACGATTTCCCATCGCAGCAAGAATATCGGTGATACCGACGTCATTATGGTGGTTGCCAAAACACCGCCATCCATTTAGTTACTCCATTTTCTACAGGCAGATAAGGAGAAAAGATGACAAATCATGATTTCGACGTAATCATTGCCGGCGGAGGACACAACGGCCTGGCCTGCGGGGCGGTTTTGGCGCAGGAGGGATTGTCGGTTCTGGTGGCCGAGCGAAATCCCTGGTTGGGAGGCTGTGTGGCAACTCGTGAAGTGACTCTCCCCGGTTTTCGGCACGATATGTATGGTTCCTCCCACGTCTGGATCCATCTCAACCCCGAATTCAAAAAGATGCTCCCCGAACTAGAACGGTACGGGCTCGAATATATCTGGGCAAATGATCATATCACGGGCCATCCTTATCATGAAGGGCCAGGCATTATTGTCTACCGGGACATTGACAAAACCGTGGAGAGTATCGCCCAATACTCGCCGGAAGATGCCCGGCGATATCGCGAAATTTATGACGGTTTTCTGGAAATCAAAGATGGTGTCGTCTCAAATCTGTTCAACCCGCCTTTGCCTCCCAGCATGATGACGGCGGTGATGGAAAACAGTGAGGCAGGCCTGGAGATGTTGCGAAATTATCGACTCAGCCCCAAAGCCTGGGTCAAAGAGAACTTCAAGCATCCCATCGTTCAGTCTTTTATCTTGGGGTGGGCGCTGGCACCTCAAAACTGGCCTTTCCAGGAAGGTGTTGGGCAGTCTTTCTATGTCATGATTCCGGCCATTCACTTCTTTGGCGAATCCATTCCCAAAGGGGGTACGGATCACATGCCGCTTGCTTTGGCCAAATACATCGAAGCACGCGGGGGAACAGTCATGACAAACGCTACCGTCACAGAGCTGATTGTTTCGGACGGTGAATGCCGGGGGGTCCGTCTCGCAAACGGCCAGGAGATAACAGCTTCTAAAGCTGTCGTGAGTAGTCTGGATGTAAAACAGACTTTTCTGCGTCTCGTTGCTTCCGAGCACCTCTCGCCAAAATTCTTGCGTATGGTCGATAACTTCTCATTTGGCAAGGTGAGCATCGTCCGCGCGCACTACGCCCTCGACGAAGCGCCGCAATTCAAGAATGGCACGGATATGAGCAAGACGCCATTCCAACGTATCTTCGGAAATATGGCCGATATCGAAAAACAATATGCCGAAATTGGTTTGAATATCCCTCCCAGCAAGCCTTTCTTGTGGACTGCCTGCTGGACCTTGAAAGACCCCAGCCGTGCTCCGGCCGGAAAGCACACCCTGATCATGGACACCTTTGTTTCCAACAAGTTGCAGGATGGTAGTCGCTGGACAGACGAGCTGGCCAAACAATACGTCGACGAGGTCATGTTACCCATCCTGCAATCGCATACCACCAATATGGGGCGTGAGAACATCCTGGCCGAGTACATTGACCACGCCGAAAGCCTGGCACGTGACAACTGGTCGCTGGTGGATGGCACCACTACGGGCGGTGAGCGCACGATGGCGCAGATGGGCTATTTCCGTCCTTTCCCAGGATACTCGCAATATCGTACTCCCATCGAGAAACTATGGATGACCGGCCCTTCCACACATCCCGGCAACGGCATCACGGCCATGGGCACCGTCACCGCCATCGAGATGCTCAAGGAGTTTGGAATGCGGAGTGAGGAAGAAGATGAGTTCGATTTCTAACAAAGCTTCGTTTCAAACCGGCAGGAGCCTGAAGGCAACGAAAACGAAAGAGGCGGATAGAAAGGAGTCAAAATGAGCAAAAAAATCGAAAAATATACTGCTCTCGTCATCCAGCCCGAAGTCTATGTGGCAGAAACTCGGGCAGATATCTACCGGAACCTCGAACACTACACCAAACTGATTGACTTTGGCGTAGGATATTTTTACGAGCGCCCGGTTCGCCTGGTGGTATTCCCGGAATACTTCCTGCAAGGCGTTACCACCCCCGGCAAGGGAGAAGATGGTCTGGAGGCTTTCATGAAAAAAGCCATCACTATTCCCGGCCCCGAGCTGGATGTCCTTGCCGAAAAATGCAAGGAGTATGGCATCTACATCGCTGGGGGCGGGGTGGTGGAACGGGTGCCTGAATTCCCCGACCGCTGGTTCAACTCTGCCTTTATCATCGGCCCTGACGGCAAGGTCATCTTACGCTATCACAAATGGCATATTCCTGCCTCGATTGGCCTTGGCACCAGCCCCCATGATATGTGGGACGATTACAAACGGGTCTTTGGCGATTCGATCAAAACGCGCTTTCCTGTGGTCGATACCGATATCGGTAAATTAGGAACCATGACCTGCCATGATGGTGCCACACCAGAAGTTTCTCGTGCCTTGGGTTTCAATGGTGTCGAAGTGATTTGCCATCCCGGCGCCATCCAGGAAGTGGAAGGGGTTAGCGAGCCCTGGGATTTCTGGATGTTCACGCGGCGCACGCGTGCCCACGACAACATGTGCTACCTCCTGGGTGCCAATTGGGGCAAGGTTCACTACGACTACTACCCCAAAGCTTTCTGTCCCGGCCATTCCTTCATCATCGACTACACCGGCATGGTCCTGCGGCATGCCCCTTATCCCGAAGAACAAATCATTGCTGCCACTATCGATATTGAAGCCCTGCGCGAACATCGCACGATTGCCAACCATAACATGTGGATTGACGTCCGCACCGAAGGCTTCCGTGAAATGTATGAAGAACCCATCTATCCCCCCAACCTGTTCCCACCAGGAAAGCCACCACGAAATCTGGCAGATAAGATGGAAGGAGCCAAGCAGGTCTTGAAAACGCTCTACGGTCGAGGGCAGTTTACTCCCCCTGCAGGCTATTCGGTCGAAGATATGCCAGAACTCTTCGAGCAGCGCATTCGCTATGCTCAGGAAACGGGTAGGCTGAGGAAGGATTGAAATGAAGGTCGCCAGCAAACTCGTCAAAATGGATTTCGTCATCGGCAAGATCGAACGTAAAGATCAATACCTGATCATTTACAGCCATCCCGACTCTACCATTCCCGCCAAAGTACGGATGGATGCCGTCGATGTATGGATGCTCCTGCGCGCCATGTTGAATTGGCAAGTAATTGTGTATCTTTTGTCGTTGCCGGTTCTGTATCGCCGGGCCAAGCATCAGGCGCGAGAGGAAAAATAGGTGTACTGATGCAGATCGCGCTTACCATCGAAGGCCAAAGAGGCTTGACCTGGCAACGCTGGCAGCGCCTGGTCCTGGCGGTCGAAGCGCTGGGCTTTGCCGGCCTGTATCGTTCTGATCATTTCGTGGATGCGCACCCTCCCGACCAGGATTCCCTCGAATTATGGACGTCGTTGACCTGGCTGGCCGACAATACCAAAAGAATCGAATTCGGCCCCCTTGTCACGCCCCTCTCCTTTCGGCATCCCGTTCATACTGCCCGCATGGCCAGAGATGTGGATGATTTATCGCAGGGAAGGCTGGTTTTGGGTGTTGGTGCGGGGTGGGAAGGTGGCCGGCGGGAATATAACATGTTTGGTTTCGAATTATTGTCTACGAATGCGCGCTTCGCTCGTTTCGAAGAGGGCTTGCAGGTCATTACCCGTCTTCTCCGCGAACCTTCCCCCCAGACCTTCAGCGGCCGCTTCTATCGCTTACAGGACGCAATCCTGCTCCCACGCCCCAAGAGAGAAACTGGCCCACCTATTCTTGTCGGCGGAAACGGACCCACACGCTTGTTGCCTCTCGCGGCAAAATATGCGGATGAGTGGAACGCAATTTTCCGTACGCCAAAACAATTTGCCGCCCTCAACCACAAATTGAACCAACTGCTGGATGAGTCAAGGCGCCCGCGCCACAGCGTTATTCGTTCACAAATGATGGGATTGATATTTGGGCGTAATCAGGCCGCCTTGCAAAAGAAATTGCAGGGAAACACCGTAGAAAGTATGTGGAGACGTGGTTTCGTTGCCGGAACCCCTTCCCAAATTGTAGATCAACTCAGTCAGCTCGAAGAAGCCGGCGTCCAAAAAGTCATGCTGCAATGGACAGACCTGGATGACATCGCAGGACTGGAAACCCTTGCTGACTTCGTCCTTCCACAACTGCAAACAAATGCTGTTGTGGGCCATGCAAAGAAGGAGGTGATTTCAGATCAATAATAAGATCAAGACCACACCACCAGTTTCCCCTCATTTTCTACTCGATAAGACACTATTTCTTTGGGAGGAGCCCAAATGTTAAAAAAGCTACTGTTCATTGTAGTATTGTTGGTTGCGGTCACTGCTGTTGTGACTGCCTGCGCCCCCGCCGCCCCCGCCGAGGTCAAGGAAGTCGAGAAGGTCATCACTGTCGAAGTTCCCGTAGAAAAGGTAGATCAGGCCGAACTCGATCGCCGTAAAACCGTCATTTTCGATATCGATGAAGGTTCAGTTGCCGATCCCAAACTGTGGAATCCCTTTGCTGCCGGTCGGCGCCTTGATCAAGGCTTTTTCCAGGCTTTGATCGAACCGCTTTTCATTCTCAACCTCGAAAGTCCCAGCGGTGAAGTCATCAACTGGTTGGGCGAAAGCATCGAATCCAACGAAGATGCCACCGTTTGGACAATCAAGTTACGTGATGGCATCAAATGGTCGGACGGAGAACCCCTGACCGCGGATGATTTTCTCTTCACGGTCGAAATGGGAATGAATACCGCCGGTCTTAAAAGTATGCCATCCTTCGACAACGTCGCCAATGTCGAAAAACTGGACGATCTCACCCTACAATTCACGCTGAACGAACCCGACTACCGCTTCGGCTTTACCAATTTCACTGTCACCTCCACATCCTCTTTCTTCATCGTTCCCAAGCACATCTGGGAAGGGAAAGACCCGACTACATTCACAAACTACGACCCCGACAAAGGTTGGCCCGTCTTCTCTGGTGCCTACCGGCTGGCAAGTGTGAGCGAGAATGAATTTACCTATGTGCGGAACGATGATTGGTGGGGTGTCAATGCCGGTTTCAAGCTACCGAAGCCTGAAAAATTGATCTGGGTAGCCTACGGCTCGGAAGAAACACGCACGGCAGCGATGGCCCGTAATGAGTTGGATAGCCTCATGGGCGTCAATCTAGGGTCCTTCCTGGCATTGCAAAAAATGACTGGTACGACCATCGCTTGGCACAAAGAACTACCTTATGCCTGGATCGATCCCTGTGCCCGTAATTTCCACTTCAACCTGACCAGGGAACCCTGGGATAATGTAAGAATGCGTGAGGCTATCAACTACGCAATCAATCGTGACCAGATCATTGACATTGCCTACGAAGGCACCTCATCTGTCTCTCTGACCTGGTTGCCTGACTACAACATTTTCCGTCCGTACATCCAGGCTGCTGTCGATGCAGGACTGTACGAGAAGCATCCCTTGCTCACTTACGATCCTGACAAAGCCAAAGCCATCTTCGAAGAGCTTGGATACACCATGAACGCGGAGACAGGCTACTACGAAAAAGATGGCAAAGAACTGTCAATGACTATCGCCAACTTCGACGCCACAGAAATGAACAGTGTGGTATCCTTGCTGGTCGAACAGTTCCAGGCCGTGGGAATCAATGCTTCCCAAGACATTCAACCCATCCCCGCCTTCATCGATAATCTGACCAACGCCGGCTTCGATACCTACTACTTCTTCGTTTGTGGTCCCATCGATCTGTGGGCAAAAATGGATGCCTTCAGCACTCGCCATCTCCCTCCCGAGGGCGAACCCTCCTCTGGCTTCTACGCCAACACCCAACGTTGGAGTGGCGAGGCAGCCCAGGCATACAGCGACATCGTCGCCCAAATGGCGAAAATGCCTCCTGACGATCCTCGCCTGAAAGACCTGTACGTGAAAGCGATGGATATCTGGCTGGCAGAAAAACCGGCTTTACCCATTGCTCAGGCCGTCAAACTGGTTCCATTCAACGAAGCTTACTGGACAGGCTGGCCCACTGCCGACAATCCTTATATCGCTCCGGCGACGTGGTGGCAGGTCACCCATGTGATCTTACAACACTTGGAGCCGGTGCCACGTTGATCTTCCCCAGCAGGGCTGCCGGTTCGACAGGGATCGGCGGCCCTGCCACCTTATCACTTTCCGCATTCGTCAGGACTTCCCCGGTCTTGACAACTATCTGGGAGCATGGTTTCATGCCCGATGAACACTTCCCCTTCCTGTCTGGCAAAGGAGATTCGAACGAGTGAGGAATCTATCAGCAGATTATGTTCTCAAACGCCTGGGCATGTTTGTTCTCACTGTCTGGCTCGGCGCAACGATCATGTTCATCGTCCCGCGCCTGGCTCCCGGTGATCCTGTGCAGGCCATTATTGGACGCATGTTGACGGAGGGAAGCAATGTCGAAAACGCGCAAGAGATCGTCGATGCGTACCGCGAGCGATTCGGCTTAAATGACTCGGTTTTCGTGCAATATGGCAAGTATCTCTATAACGTCGTTACCTTCAATACCGGCTATTCCCTGGCATTTTTCCCTACCCGCGTCGATGATTTGATCAGGCGCAGCCTTCCCTGGACCTTGGGCTTATTGTCTACTGCTTTGTGTATTTCGTTCGTGATCGGCAATGCTGTGGGGGCGCTATTGGCCTGGAGACGAACACCGCGCTGGCTGAATGCCTTATTGCCCTTTACCCTCACCTTCACCTCCATTCCCGCCTATATGGTTGGAATCATCCTGCTATTTTTCTTTGCTTTTTCTCTCGACTGGTTTCCCTTTGCCGGAAGCTACGCGCGGGGTCTGAAGCCTGGTTGGAACCTGGAGTTCATCGGTAGCGTGCTCAAGCATGGCTTTCTTCCCGCCATGTCGATTGTCATGGTTAGCATGGGCCGCTGGGCCCTGGGGATGCGAGGGATGATGATCACCACTGATGGCGAAGATTATATGATCCTGGCCGAGGCCAAGGGCCTGCGTTCGGGACGGATTTTCTGGCGCTACGGCATTCGCAACGCCATCTTACCCCAGGTAACTGCCTTCGCCGTGGCGTTGGGGTCACTGGCAGGCGGCTCTGTCCTCGTCGAGATTATCTTCACTTATCCAGGGGTAGGGCATTTGCTCTATCAGGCCATTCTCAATTCGGATTACACTCTCATCCAGGGAATCGTCCTTTATGTCATCATCGGGGTCTCTCTGGCCGTCCTAATTCTGGACCTGACCTATCCCTTGATCGACCCCCGCATCAATTACCAGAGGAGTTAAAAATGAGCGGGAGTGCTGCATCCATGATTACCCCTGTTGGCATGGCGCGTTTACGAACGTCGCCGTGGCTGAATTGGAAACTGGTATTGGGCGGAGGGTTGTTACTCCTTATGATTTTGATGGAGTTTTACGGACCTCTTCTTTGGGATACCGATATGGCGAGAGTGGGCTCTGCTCCCATCAACATGGTGCCGGCCTGGGTCGAGGCAGACAAAGCGCTGGGGTTCAGGGAGGGGTCGCCAGAACACCCGCTAGGAACAGAGAGCACCGGCCGGGATATGCTGGCGCTCATATTGGTGGCTACACCTCGCTCCCTCAAGGTCGGCTTGATTGCCGCCACGGTGGGAACGCTGGTTGGCATCATTTTGGGATTTGCCTCGGGCTTCCTCGGCGGCTGGTTGGATACGATTGTCCGTATCCTGTCCGATGCCTGGATTACCATCCCCGGCCTGGCCGTGTTGATTGTCATTGCCAGCTATGTGGAAGAGTTCGACATCAATTCGATGGCACTCTTGATTGCCTTGTTCTCCTGGCCAGGACCCACCAGAGTGATTCGCTCCCAGGTCTTGACCATGCGGGAGCGCGGGTACGTGCAAATGGCCCAGCTTTCAGGTGCTTCGACCATTCAAATCATGTTCCTGGAAATGATGCCCAATTTATTACCTTATCTCGCTGCCACTTTTACCAGCGCTGTCTCCGGCGCCATTCTGGCCGCCACCGGGCTGGAGCTCCTGGGGCTCGGCCCGACCCGTATCCCCACCTTGGGCATGACTATCAGCAATGCTTTACGGTCGTCGGCCATTTTACGGGGAATGTGGTGGTGGTGGGGTTTCCCCATCATTATGCTGGTGCTCATCTTCATCTCCCTCTTCCTGGTGACCATTGGCCTGGATGAGATCGCCAACCCCCGGCTGAGAGGAGCGCAACGATGAACACAACGAAAAGCGACGGCAGACCTAGGGAGATTGCCCTGGAGGTGAAAAATCTGACTGTCCATTACCTCACTCCCGAGGGAGAGGTCATCGCCGTCGATGGCATCAGCTTCCAGGTTCGGAGGGGAGAAATGCTGGGCTTGGTAGGCGAATCTGGCTGTGGAAAGACCACGGCCGCCATGGGCATCCTCCGCCTGGTGCAACCACCGGGACGGATCATGGGGGGACAGGCCATTCTCAAAAACAAAACCGATATCCTGGCCTTGGGAAAAGAAGAATTGCGACGACTGCGCTGGACAGAATTCTCCCTCATCCCCCAGGGGGCGATGAATTCTCTCAACCCGACGATGAAGGTCAAGGACCAAATCAGAGATGTCATCGAAACTCATGAAGGGCACCAGTCCAAAGCGGCGCTGAAGGAGCGTATCCTCAAGCTGCTGACCATGGTGGGGCTGCCCAGTCGCACCTATGGCATGTATCCGCATGAATTGAGCGGGGGCATGAAGCAACGCGTGTGCATCGCTATGGCTATCGCTCTGGACCCCACCCTCGTCATCGCCGACGAGCCTACCAGCGCCCTCGATGTCATCGTGCAGCGGGTCGTTGCTCAAACGATGCTCGATATCAAGAATCGGATGGGGGTTTCGATGATTATGATCGGTCATGATATGGGTCTGATGGCCCAAATGACCGACCGCATCGCCGTGATGTACGCCGGAAATCTGGTGGAAGTCGCCAGCACTCGCGCTGTTCTCAAAAATCCTCAACACCCCTACACCAAACTATTGATCGAATCCATTCCCTCCATCAAGGAGCGTAAGCCGTTGAAACTGACGGAGGGGCTGACGCACGATCTGCGCAATCCTCCGCCGGGCTGCATTTTCCAGTTCCGCTGCCCCTGGGTCAAAGATATCTGCCGCGCGGAAAAACCCCGCTTACGAGAACTCAGTCCGGGGAATGAGGTAGCCTGCCATCTGGTCGAAACGGAGGTGCCGGCATGACGACACCCTTACTCGAAATCAGAAATGCGACTAAAATTTATGGCGGTGGTTTTCTCTCGCGAAGCAAACCAGTCGTCGCCTTACAAGACTTCAATCTCACCCTGCCCGCAGACTCAGCCAAGATCGTGACCATTGCCGGTGAGTCGGGTAGCGGCAAATCCACCCTGGCCAGCCTGGTTCTCGGCTTCACCCCTCTCAGCGATGGCCAGATTCTCTTCAAAGGCCACGATCTGGGGATGATGAGCAGAGAGCAACGGTTTGAATACCGCCGCCATGTCCAGGCCGTTTTTCAGGATCCCTATGCCGTGTACAACCCCTTCTACCGGGTAAAACATATCTTCGACATGGTGATCAGGAATTTTCGTCTCACCTCCAGCAAAGCCGAAGCCCGCGAGTTAATCGAAGAAGCGCTCAATGTGGTTGGGATGCAGGGCAAGGAGGTGTTACACAAGTACCCTCACCAATTGAGCGGGGGGCAACGCCAACGCATGATGGTGGCGCGCGCTTATTTGCTCAAACCAGAGTTGATCGTGGCGGACGAACCGGTCTCCATGGTGGATGCTTCGCTGCGAGCCATGATTCTCGACATCATGCTTCGTCTGCGTGACGAACGCGGCATCTCGTTTTTGTACATTACCCACGATTTGAGCACAGCTTATCAGATTGGTGATGACATCTACCTTCTTTATCAGGGCTCGATCTCCGAACAGGGCAAAACGGTGCAAGTGATCGAAAACCCCAGACACCCTTATGTCAAACAACTAATCTCATCTATTCCTGTGCCGGATCCAGACCAAAAATGGGATTCTGAGATTAGCCTGCCTGATGACGAACAAGCCCGTACGCA
>JAADFV010000461.1 GCA_013152695.1 Chloroflexota bacterium
CCTGCACGTCTGCCGCGGGGATGGCGGGGGGTAGGGTCTAGGCCGGGATGAGACCCTTTTCATATTCGGAATAACTACCTTTTGCAGGACTGGCTTGCTTGAGGCACAATATCCCTACCACGCTATTGCCAGTCAAGCTATCCTTAATAAGGTATAAACAATATGAGTGTTACTGTGGCGCAAGCCCTCAAGATAGGGGGCTTAACCCAGGGCCGACTCCTGACCCGACCTTACAATCTCGATAATGTCATCGAATACGTAGACATCATCGAAATCCCCTACATACCTGATTGGGAGGCAGAAAATCATCTTTTTCTGACATCCTTTTACGCTATCAAGGACGATATCCAGGAGCAGATTCATACCATCGAAATCCTGGCAGAAAAGAAATGCGCCGCATTGGTTTTTCAGCAAGGTGTGATTGAGCATCTTCCCGAGAGCGTCATTCAACGCGCCGATCAACTGGGACTTCCTCTCATCGAGGTGCCGGAAGAGGTCGAGTATAGAACCATCATCACCCCTCTCGTTGGCGCCATTCTGCGTGACAAGAGCTTTCTCTTGCAACGTTCGCAGGATATCCATCGTCGTTTGATGGATCTGATTTTGAATGGCCAGGGGTTGGGAGCCTTGGCCAAAGCATTGAGTGAGTTGGTACACCGACCTGTGGCTATTGTCGATATGTGGAACAACATCATCGCCACTCCGGACTTCGAAGATGTCGATCACATCCGCGAAAACGTCCGTACGGGCACCATGTGCCTGCACCAAAACCAGGACTGGACTCTTCATTGGTATTCTTCGCATGGTCTGTGGTTGGCACCTATTCTTTCCGGGCACAAAGCAGTGGTGGAGGGCTTTGTTGTCGTCTCTGATCCGGCAAAACGCCTGGACCAGTTCGATTTGGTTGCCATCGAACAAACGGCCACTATCGCAGCCCTTGATTTGGTCAAGCAGAAGGCCGTGCTGGAGACGGAAAGACGGCTGAAACGCGACTTTATCGAAGATGTCTTAGGGGGTGAACATCATTCTCCCGAAGCGATTCTGGCGCGCGCCCGCGCCTTGGGCTGGGTTTTAACAGGGAAACAGGTTGTAATGTTGGTGGATCTGGATAGTTTCGAACGTAATTATCTCGCTCCCAGCCAACAGGGCGAAGCCTATTATCAAGAGATCAAAGAACAGTTTTTATATGCTGTAAGCCAAATCGTCACGAAGCATAACCCCCTCAGCATCATCGTCGATCGTAGCGACAGCATTATCGTTCTTCCACATTTCGAAGAGGAGTTGCCCCCGGCCGCGGCACGGCGTCAGGTGAAGGCGTTGAGCGAAATCATCCGTGAGCAGGCCCCGAAAAGGCCCAACGACCTCAGAATTTCTATCGCCATCGGCGGTTTTGCTGATTCTTTGGCCGAATTAAGCCGCAGTTATCGTGAAGCGAGGATGGCCCTTATGGTGGGGCGTAAATTGGCCCTGGAGAAACCCGTGATCTGGTATGATGATGTAGCCCTATATGTGCAACTCGATCGCCTCGTCAAGCAACCAGAAACACGCCGCTGGTTCGAACAAATCATCGGGCCTCTGATCGATTACGATCGAAATAATGATACTGAGCTGGTCAAAACTCTGGAAGTGTATTTCGATGCCAATCAGATGTCACAGCGGGCGGCATATCAACTTTCCATTCATCCTAAAACTCTGAAATATCGCCTGCGTCGCATCGAAGAGATATTGGGTACGGATCCTTTTTTGGGCGATAGACAATTAAATTTCTATCTGGCGACCAAGATGGCGAAGTTCTTGGATACAAATTCGTCGGCAGTTATCCCTTCCCGATAAACGATTCCCTATTTTTTCATCCTTTTTGGGGTATAGACAGGGGGTAAGGGCTGCGATATACTGGTTATGTTATGACATTATCCTGATGGTTGGATCAGTCTCACAGCTTAGCCAGGGAATATCTTCTCATGACGGACAATCCACGTCCTCCCCTAAAGCTCGATACATTCACTTCCGAGATGGCAGTGTTGGGCGGAGCCGTGTTGGGGGCCGGTGGTGGGGGTAAGTTGGAGACAGGATTGTGTCTCAGTCAAGCCATCACCGATATGGCCACGGCTGATTTCGTTAGTTTGACCGAGATCTCCCCGCAAAGAAGTTTGGTTGTGCTCGCCACTTTCAGAGCTTCAGGGTTAGAAGGCTCATTTCGCTGCCCTCCGCCTCATAAACAGGCTATTCGCTTGTTGCAGAGCAATACCGGCATCGAAATTGCTGGTCTACTCAATTGTGGAAGTGGTGCCGTCGATACGCTTGTTGGTTGGACCCAGGCAATCGATTTGGGTGTCCCCCTGCTCGATGTGACATTTGATCCCGCCATTCATCCTTCTCCTGTGGTCGGGCTTATCAAGGGGAATCCCCACTTCTCTTTCGCCATTGTTGGCGATAGTCAGAACCGGCAGGAGATTGAGCTGTTCTCACCCAATACATCACCCTTACTCTTCCGGATGTTGCGTGATCATACACTTATCGAAAAAACGAATATCGCCATGGCAATCGGGCCTGTGTCAGCGGCGCAGGTGCAACAATGGGGGGCTATGGGGCGTGTAAGTCTTGGTTTGCGTGTGGGTAAAGCCATGCTGGAAAGAGCTGAAGATGACGGTAAGCGCACGGCAGAGGTGATTGCGCAGGAAATGCAGGCCGAGACCATCTTATTTTGCGTCATTACTGACCTCGTCTGGCAGGGCGAGGGGGATGAAGCATACGGCATCATTTATCTTCGCGATGAACAAAATCGGCCCCTGGAGCTCTTGTTTTGGCATCGCTACATTGCTCTGGAGCGGCAGGGACAACGCCTCGCCACTTTTCCCGATTTAATCGTCACTTTGGGAATCAAAGGTACGCCTCTTAGTGGAGATGAGGTGTGCAAAGGGCAAGAAGTGTATGTTGTGGCCGCTGCTGCTCCTCACGCTGCAGCCAGCACCATATACCAGGAAATGGAGAACATCACGGGGAAAGCAATGCATCCTTCTGTTACCCCGAGTCAGTTATCACCCTACAGTCAAGCAAGCCAAAGGGAGGTGAAGCCAATGGGATAAGTTCGAAGTCAGGACCACAGCTTCTCTGTCTCTTCGGGGAAGATTATAGCCTTTTCAATCTCATTTAGGAGGAAAACGATGAAACATAAATTACTAGGACTTGTTGCACTGCTGATTTTCGTAGTGCTCCTGGCAAGCTGTGCGACAGCAGCACCTGCTGCCCCAGCGCCCACAGCTGAAAAAGAGCAGCCTGAGACGGCGCAGCCCGCGGAAGTGGAACCCACTGAAGAACCGGCCGCGGCAAAAGAAAACGTTTTTGTCTATGGCCATCCCACGACATTTCCCGATCTCGATCCGGCCATTAGCTTTTCTAACGACTCTGCTGTGATCTCCAACTGCTACGAAACTCTCACTTTCTACAATCCCCCCGGCAGTGCCGAGATTCTCAGCCCGGTGCTGGCAACGAGCTGGGAGGCTAATGACGACGCCACAGAATGGACCTTCTATCTTCGTGAGGGCGTGAAATTCCAGGATGGAACACCCTTCAATGCTGAGGCAGTCAAATATTCAATTGAGAAGACTGTGGAACTGGGTATGGGTGCTTCCTACATTTGGGATCCAGTAGAAAACATCGAGGTAGTCGATGATAATACCGTCAAGTTTTCGCTCAGCTATGCGGCTCCGCTTGATCTGATTGCCTCCTCTGGCTATGGCGCCTGGATCTACAGCCCTACCGCCTACGAGGCCCATGATTCTGAGTGGTTCAACGAAGGCCATTGCGTCGGCACCGGCCCTTACACGATCGAAAGTCGTGAGCGCGGCTCGCGCCTGGTCATGACCCGCTATGATGATTACTGGGGTGGCTGGCATGAGGGCCAGTTCGACAAGATTGTCTTCGAGATCAGTGAGGACCCTGTCGTCCTGCAACAGATGATCGAGGGTGGTACGGTTGATTTCACCTACAATGTTCCCCCCGACAACCTTGCCTCTTTGAGTACACGCGATGATCTCGTCGTCTACACTAATCCCAGTTTCCAAAATCTGTTAGGGCTGCTTAACACGCAGAAAGCACCCCTGGACAACAAACTGGTACGCCAGGCTCTCTCCTACAGCTTCCCTTATGCCCAGTTTATCGAGGGCGTTATGAACGGCCGCGCCGTTCAGGCTCATGGCCCTGTTCCCGCCGGCATGTGGGGGCATAGCGATGATCTCTTCCAATATCACTACGATCTCGATAAAGCCAAGGAACTACTGGCCGAAGCTGGTTATCCTGATGGTGGATTCGATCTGCTTTACACCTTTGCCACCGGCGACATGGATGAGCAACAGGTGGGTGAAGTGTGGAAGGCAGAGCTGGCCAAATTGGGCATCAACCTGGAAGTACGAGGCATGACCTGGGAGTCTCAATGGGATCTGGCCAAATCCGGACCTGAGAATGCGCAAGACATCTTTGCCTTCTACTGGTGGCCCGATTACGTCTCCCCTTATAGCTTCCTCTACAACATGTTCCACTCCGAGGACGAGATTTTATTCAATCTCGGCTATTACCGGAATCCTGAATATGACAATCTCATCGACGAAGCCAATGCACTTTCCGGTACAGACCGGGCCAAGGCCAGTGAGATGTTTATTCAGGCCCAGGAAATCCTGGTCGATGATGCCGCGGCCATCTTCTTCTATGACGTAGCCAACACACACATCGCCCGTGCCGACATTCAGGGATATGTCGACAATCCTGCTTATCCCCATGTCGTCTTCGTTTACCAACTTACCCGTAAGTAAGCATCGTCTTGCCTTATCATGCAGGGGTGCGTTTGGCATCCCTGCATGATGATCCTGAGCAAACACGATGTTATATCCCGAGAGGGAGAAAACGTATGTACCGATTAGAGTACATCATTCGGCGCCTTATCATGGCAATAGCTGTGCTAATCAGTGTATCTATTGTCACTTTCTTCATTGCCCGTGTCGTCCCTTCTGATCCGGCGGCAGCATGGGTTGGTTCTCATCCCACAGAAGAGCAAGTGGCCCAGGCGCGTAAAACATTGGGCCTTGATCGTCCTCTTTACGAGCAATATTTTCGCTACATGCAGGGCGTTTTACAGGGCAATTTAGGCAAATCTGTAAAAACGCACCAGCCCATTTCTACTGATCTCAAGACCTTTTTCCCCGCCACCCTGGAATTGGTCATGGTGAGTATGTTGATCGCTATCGTTTTTGGCATTCCTTTAGGCGTCTTTTCCGGCGCCGGCAAGGGAAGCTTACTGGACCATGCGACGCGACTCCTGGCCATTGCCGGGGTTTCTATGCCCACATTTTGGCTTGGCTTGATCCTGCAACTCATCTTTTTTGGGCGTTTGGGTTTTTTGCCCCTTAATGGCCGTATTTCCACAGAGATATCGCTTTACAATCCTATCACCCAAATTACCGGTTTCTACCTGATTGATTCGGCTATTACCGGAAACTGGGTTGCCTTTAAAGATGCCTTGCTTCACATCATTTTGCCTGCCTTTACTCTCGCCACCTATCCTCTTGGTCTGACTATCCGTATGACTCGTTCCACGATGATCGAGGTGCTCAATGAGAAATACATCCTTGCCGCACGAGTCGCCGGTATCTCAGAACGAACCATTCTTTTTATTCTTGCCCTCAAAAATGCCATCATCCCCACGATTACTGTGCTGGGCCTCTCGTTTGTCTATTCTTTGACAGGAGCCATTCTCGTGGAGGTCATTTTCTCCTGGCCCGGTTTGGGCACTTATGTCACAAACGCGGTCTTGAGTATTGATTTTCCTGTCATTGTTTCTGTAACTCTTCTCGTTACCGTTTTCTACGTTTTTGTCAACCTCTTTTTGGATCTGGCTCAGGCTATGATCGATCCTCGTGTCACTTTGCAATAGGAGATGCAGCCATGCATATTCGAATCATCAACCCTGTCATCACCACCTCATGGGTAGAAGACACCCAACGAACTTACTCGAATGCCGCCAATCCGGGCACGCAAGTGAGTGTTGTCTCTCTCGAGTGGGGCACTGCCTCCATCGAAAGCTATCGCGATGATGCTCTGGCCACGCCCGGCATTCTCAACAAAATCGTGGAGGCGGAGGAGGAAGGAGTCGATGCCGTCATCATCGATTGTATGGCTGATCCAGGGCTCCACGCCGGGCGTGAACTGGTGCGTATCCCCGTTGTGGGGCCAGCTCAATCGAGCATGCATTTAGCCGCGATTTTAGGACACCGGTTTTCGGTGTTGAGCACCTCCGAGCGGGATGTGCCGTGGGTTGAAGATCAGGTTAATCGTTACGGACTTTCGCAGCGATTGGCTTCGGTACGGGCGATTAATATCCCTGTCTTGTCGCTGGCAGATGATCCCGAAGCGACCATCCAGGCCCTGATCGTCGCTGCCGAACAGGCTGTGCGTGAAGATGGGGCGCACGTTCTCATTCCCGGTTGCACCGGTCTCGCCGGTCTCGCCTCTCGTATTCAGGAAGCACTTGCATCGCAAGGTCATGATGTTGTTGTCCTGGATCCCCCTTCTGTAGCGATGAAATTAGCAGAGTCTTTAGTGTTTTTAGGATACGCCCACAGCAAACGCACTTATCCTGCCCCGCCCGCCAAAGAAATACGCTGGCCTTTCTAAGAACCAATTTTTCACTCTTCAGGCCAACCCGGATGGGCTGGAACCCACGAAGTCACTCGTTGAGGTCGCCAAGAATGCAAAAAAGACATAACTTTGCGCCTTTGCGAGAGGATTTTCGTCGGGAAATAAGGTTCTTGCTCTGGTGGCTATCATTCACTACTAACGTACCAAGGAAAAGCAGACTATGACCATTGCTGTGCGGCCGGATGAATTAGGCGAACCGAGTCCGGCCCGCCTCAAAGAATATCATTTGATGCTGCGAGCCTTTCGTCGGGACCCTCTGGCTGTCGTCAGCCTGGTGATGATTATCGCGTTCATCCTGGCTGCGATTTTTGCCCCTGTGCTGACCCCTTATCCCGAGCAGGGGCGTGGCGAACCCAATATTTTGGAGAAATTCCAGCCTCCCAGCCGCGTCCATCCTTTGGGCACCGATTATCTGGGGCGTGATGTGCTGGCCCGGATTTTGTTTGGTGCTCGGAGCTCACTGAGCATTGGTTTTTTGGTGGTTTTTATTGCTGTTGCCATCGGTATTCCCTTAGGAGCCATTGCCGGTTATTATGGCGGGCTGATTGACGACATCATCATGCGTACGACCGACATGTTTTTGGCGTTCCCACCTCTGCTTTTGGCCATTGCCATTGCCGCTGCTCTCGGGGCCAATTTTACCAACGCCATGATTGCCATCGCCTTCACCTGGTGGCCCTGGTATGCTCGTCTGGTGCGGGCACAGACGCTCTCGTTGCGTAAGTTGTATTTCATCGAAGCGGCACGGAGCATTGGCGTCAGCGATTTTACCATCATCATCCGCCACATCTTGCCCAATGTGCTTACGCCCGTGTTGGTGCAGGCCACCATGGACATTGGCGGTGCCATTCTTACGGGGGCGGCGATCAGTTTCATCGGTTTGGGGGTGCAGCCGCCTGCGCCCGACTGGGGCAAAATGATCAGTACGGGACGAATCTACTTCATCGAGCGTCCCTGGTTTGCGGGCTCAGCCGGTGCCGCTATTTTCCTCGTCACCCTCGCCTTTAATTTGCTGGGCGATGCTATTCGCGACGTGGTGGATCCACGTACACGGAGGGCTGCATGATGGCTGCACCATTACTCTCCATCGATAATCTACATGTGCAGTTCCGGACTTATGCCGGTGTGGTTCATGCTGTCAACGGTATGAGTTTTGATGTGCGTCAGGGCGAGATATTCGGCTTGGTAGGGGAATCTGGTTGTGGCAAATCGGTCACGGGTTTGGCGATTCTGCGTATGGTGCCTCATCCCGGCCAAATTAGTGCCGGATCGATTCTCTTTCACGGCGAGGATCTGCTGTTCAAGAGCGAGTCCGAAATGCAGGCCATTCGCGGGGGACAGATTGCCATGATTTTCCAGGATCCTTCAGCTTCGCTGAATCCTGTTTTCACTGTCGGCAATCAAATCACCCGTGTGATCCGCCAGCATCTACCCGTTAGCCGTGACGAAGCCAAAGAACGTGCCTTGGATATGTTTGCGGCCGTGGGCCTACCCGATCCGGAGAACATCTTTCACACGTATCCCCATGAACTGAGCGGAGGCTTGCAGCAGCGGGCCATGATTGCTTTGGCCCTATCCACAGGGGCCGAACTGCTAGTGGCAGATGAACCCACAACTGCCCTCGATGTCACGATCCAGGCGCAGATTCTGGCACTTCTCGGCGAACTTCGGGATAAGCAAGGAGTGTCTATCCTTCTCATCACGCATAATCTCGGTGTTGTGGCAGAAACGTGTGACCGGGTGGGTGTAGCCTATGCCGGTAGCATTGTGGAAATGGGAGATACCGAAGACGTTCTCTATCACATGAAGCATCCCTACACCCATGGTTTGCTGGCAGCCCTACCGCATCCCTCACGACGGGGCCAGCTCTTGCAGGCCATCGAAGGCAGTGTGCCCAATGGTCTGGCGCTTCCTACCGGTTGTCCCTTCCATCCTCGTTGTGAACATGTGATGGATGTCTGCCGCGAAATCAAGCCGGATCTGGTCTCTCTTGGCGCCGAGCACCTGGTGGCGTGTCATCTCTACGATGAGGAGAGGAGCTGACATGAGCGAAACTACTCTACTGGAAATAAAGGGTCTGACCAAATACTTCCCTTTCCGCTCAACATTTTTCAACTTTCGTAGTAAAAAATATGTCCAGGCTCTTGATGGGGTCGATTTGACCATTCAGCGCCAGGAGACACTAGGTGTGGTGGGTGAGTCGGGTTGTGGCAAAACCACTTTAGGCCGAACAATTTTGCAGCTTATCAGGCCTACCTCTGGCCAAATCATCTTTGAAGGTGTAGACATCACTGCCTTGAGTCGACGGGAACTGCGAAACCACCGGCGCCATATGCAGATGGTATTTCAAAACCCCTACTCCTCCTTCGATCCACGCGCCACTGTGCTCCAATCTCTGGCCGAGCCTTTACGTACCCACACGAAGCTGCGGGACAAGGCCTTGATACGACGCGCCCAAGAGCTGCTGGAACAAACCGGTATGCCGGGCGATATTCTGTTTCGCTATCCCCATGAATTCAGCGGCGGTCAGCTCCAGCGCATCGCTGTAGCCCGCGCCCTGGCTCTCAACCCCAAATTCATCGTCCTCGACGAGCCTACTTCGGCTTTGGATGTCTCGGTGCAGGCGCAGATCATCAACTTGCTTCAGATATTGCAGCGTGATCTGAAACTTACATATCTTTTCATCACCCATGACTTGAGCGTCGTCCAGCACATCAGCGACCGAATAGCGGTCATGTACCTGGGCAAAGTCGTGGAATTGAGTCAAACCGATACGATTTTTACCGGAGGTGTCCAGCATCCCTATACTCGTGCCTTGTTGAGCTCCGCCCCCATCCTGGACCCGGAGCTACGGAAAGAACGCATCGTATTGTCGGGTAATGTGCCCGATTCTGCTAATCCCCCCTCGGGTTGTCGCTTCCATCCGCGCTGCCCGATTGCACAAGAAATCTGTTCACAAATCGAACCTGAGCTGAAGACAACTGGCGACGGACACTGGGTCGCATGTCATTTAGCCGAAATGAATCACAAGGAGGATATTTGATCATGCCACGTGGTAAACTCGAAACTTTACAAGACTGTGAGGACTTCATTCATGGTTGCCTGTTCATGGGTACCGGTGGTGGGGGAAGTAAGGAGTGGGGTATGAGCATGTTTAAGGATGCTCTCGACGCCGGTCTGCCTTTGGAATGGGTGGATATGGAGGAGATCCCTGATGATGTCTGGACCGTGACGCCTTATGGCATGGGCTCGATTGCTCCCGTTACAGAAGAGACGAGGGCGGAAATCGAACGGGCAGGACTGGTGGATAAGTTTGGAGACTATTCCATGGAGGAAGCAGTAAAGGAATTAGGGAATTACCTGGGTAGACCAATTGGTTGCCTGGTTGCAGCCGAACTTGGGGCAGGAAATACGCCGGCGCCCCTGGTCACCGGTGCTCGTCTCGGCATCCCCGTTGTAGACGGAGATTATGCCGGACGCGCCATTCCTGATGAAATGCAGGGTACCCCCTTTCTCTATGGCAAACACAGTTGGCCTTTTGCCAGTGTCGATCGCTGGGGAAATATTGCTATCGTCAAATACACCGTCAATCCCCACATGCTCGAACGCATCGGTAAGATGCTGGCTGTAGCTGCTTATGGCAGCACCACCATGGCCGCTACACCTTTATCCGCCAAAGAAATGAAAGAAATTCTCGTCCCCGGCACCCTCACTAAATCCCTGGCGATTGGTCGCGCCTTACGAGAGGCCCGCGAGAAGGGCGAGGATCCTGTCGATGCCGCCCTGGCTGTGACCAATGGCTGGCGCTTGTTCGAGGGTGTGGTATCGGCCAAAGAATGGGAAGACCGCGACGGCTACATGTTCGGCACCACCCACATCCAGGGCACGGGCGCTTATGCCGGTCAGACTTTGGATGTATGGTTCAAGAACGAGAATCATGTTTCCTGGCTGAATGGCCAGCCCTGGGTCTGTAGCCCCGACATCCTTTCCCTGGTCTACAAAGATACCGGCATCGGCACCACCAACACCCTCATCAAAGAAGGGGATGAGGTCGTTGCCGTAGGCATGAAAGGTCTGGAAGGTTTCCGTACGGAATTTGGTCTGAACGAGGCCTCAGGTCCCCGTTATTTCGGCTTCGATATCGACTACGTCCCCATCGAGACCCTGATGGCGGCGAGATAAACGATGGAAACACTAGAAGCGATTTTTACACGTCGCAGCGTACGTGCCTATACCAAAGAGCCTATTCCGGACGAAATCCTCCGGCGCGTTTTGGAGGCAGGGCGTGCTACCGCCAGCGGCGGCAATGTCCAAGCCTGGGGATTTGTTCTCGTACAATCACCGGGGCGTCTGGCTGCCTTACGCTCACTGGCTCCCGGCATCATCGGTGAACCCACGGCAGTGATCTGTATTTGTCTGGATGTACAGCGGGCGGTAGAATTAGGTGGTGCCGGAGGTGAGCAAACAGCATGGCTCTCCATCGGCTTAGCGACAGAAAATCTGCTGCTAGCGGCCCATGACCAGGGCCTGGGCGCCTGCCCCGTTGCCTCATTCCATCAGGCCGGCATCAGTATTTTTCTGAACTTACCCGCGGGCGTACAGCCCATCTTGCTGATCACGCTGGGATATCCGGCTATCAAACCAACTCCGCCCGGTCGCAGACCTCTCTCAGACATCTGCTTTGCCGAAATCTGGGGGAATCCTTATGAATGATCAATCATATCAAAACGACCTGAGTCTGCTGGTAGGGTACCTCCTCACCAGTGCGCATGGTCTTTATGA
>JAADFV010000462.1:0-11466 GCA_013152695.1 Chloroflexota bacterium
GAATAGGACGCCAATGAGTGAAGCGAAAAGAGACAAAGATACAATGAGCCCTGTAAGCAAGGAATTCCTCATCTCCCTGCTCCCATTTCGGGTAAACAAATAAGTGCACGCAGCCGTGCGCACCTACCGATGAATGATTTTTCGCCCCTGCACTCTTCCGTCTCCCGTATCCCGTATCCCAACTTCTTGCTCCCTACTCCCGTTTTGGGTAAACAAATAAGTGCGCACAGCCGCGCGCACCTACCGACGAATGATTTTTCGCCCCTGTACTCTTCCGTCTCCCGTATCCCGTCTCCCAACTTCTTGCTCCTTGCTCCTTTCTCCCTACTTCCAACAAAAGGAGGTGCCATTCCCCTGAAACATGATGAATTCTCCCCCAACATCCAACCCATCATTCTTCATTCAATCTCACAAGGAGGTAGAACCCATGTTACGCAAGACTCAGGTATTGACGTTACTCGTCATCGCCACATTGGTAGCTCTAACCCTGACCGCCTGCGCCACACCACCGCCCCCCAGCGCCGAAGAGCCAGCTGCCCCGGCCGAAGCGCCGGCACAGCCAGCGGAAAAGCCCTTTGCCGGCACAGAACTCACACTGGCCTCGATGACCGACCAATACATCAGTGCCTTCCGCTATCTCATTCCTAAATTCGAGGAAGAAACCGGCATCAAGATCACACTGGATGAATTGGGTTATGTCGATCTCTATCAGAAGCTGACCGCCGACTTTGTGGGCCACACCGGCAACTACGACCTGATGACTGTAGATATCGTTTGGTCCGGTGAATATGCTCAAAACCGCTACACCCTCCCCCTCGATGACTACATGGCTCGTGACAAAGACGAACTGGCTCTGGACGACATCATGCCCGTCTCCTGGACACTGGGTGAGTGGGAAGGAAAGCACTGGGCCTATCCCCTTGCTGGCTACGCCAACGTTCTCAACTATCGCAAAGATGTGCTGGCAGAAGCAGGCATCGAGCCCCCTAAAACGCAACAAGAATTGCTCGAAGCAGCAAAAATGCTGACCAAACCGGACGAAGACTTCTACGGCATTGCCTTGTTGGGCGCCAAAGGACCGGCTGTAGCCCAGGATTACATGGCTTGGGTGCAGCAACATGGCAGCAGCATCCTCGATGAATCCGGAAAAGTAGCCATCAACACCCCCAAGAATGTCGAAATTCTGGAATTTTTTGGTGAATTGTTCAAATATGCCCCGCCTGGCGCCACCGACTACTGGTGGGACCAACGAGAGACTGCTTTCCGTTCTGGTAACGTGGCTATGATGGAGGGCTGGAGCATCGCCCGCGCCGGTTACGAGAACCCTGACATCTCATCAGTCGTAGGCAAGGTCGCCATTACCCTGGCGCCGGTCACTGAAGGTATGGAACCCAAATATGGCTTTGGCGGCTGGGGCATCGGCATTAATGCCGACAGCAAGAACGCCGATGCTGCCTGGGAATTCATCAAATGGCTATCCAGTCCTGAAATCCAGAAAGAATGGATTCTCCATGATGGTGCTCCTATTCGCCGCAGCACTTTGGAAGACCCCGAGCTGAACGCCAAGTATCCCTGGTTCCCCATCCTCCTCGAATCCTTCGAAAAGGGTGATGGCGACTACCGGCCACGTATCCCCGAGTACAGCATCATCCAGGATGCCTTGGGCACCACCGTAAATGGCTATCTGGTTGGTGAATTGGGCGCGCAAGAAGCTCTTGATCAGGCTCAGGCCCAGGTCGAAGCAGCCCTTCAATAAACTCAGTCATCCCTCCCCCCTAGACTGGCCCGACCCTCCCTCTCGGGCCAGTCTCATCTCCCATTTGCGAGTCACTGCTTGTGAAAGATCGAGTTAGAGCAGCGCCAAAGCGCTCCATATTCTTTATCGAGAAGCACTATCTCATATTGTTGGCTCCTCTGCTGATCTTTGTGATAGCGATTGCCCTTTATCCGCTCTTATTCTCCGTTTATATCAGTTTTTTCAAGTACAGACTGACAGACCCCGATCAAGTCAGGACATTTTTAGGACTGGGCAACTATATCCGTGCTCTCAACGACAAACAAGTCATTATCGCCGTCACGAACACGCTCGTCTTTGTCGCCGGTACTGTCTCCCTGGAAATCCTCTTCGGCCTGGGGCTGGCCATGCTCCTCGACAGCGAAGGCCGCGTCATGCGCATCATCCGCTCTTATCTACTCATTCCCATGGCCCTGCCCGCCCTCGTCGTCGGCCTGATTTGGAAATCGCTTTACAATGTTGATTTTGGCGTCATTCCCTACTATCTCAAATTACTGGGTTTCGATATGGGACGCGGCCCCCTGGGTGAACGAGCCCTTGCCATGCCCGCCGTCATTCTTATCGACATCTGGGAATGGACACCCCTGCTCATGGTCATCTTCCTGGCTGGCCTCAAGAGTCTTCCGCACGAACCCTACGAAGCGGCACGTGTGGATGGTGCCACCCGCTGGCAACGATTCTGGCACATCACACTGCCCATGCTCAAGCCCACATTTTTGGTAGCTTTACTCCTCCGCACCATGCAATCCTTCAAGGTCTTCGACATCATCTATGCCACGACAGGAGGTGGACCAGGCACAGCCACGACGGTCCTCAACTACCACATTTACACCGTGGGTATGGTCTTTTTCAAGATGGGCTACGCTGCCGCCCTGGCCAACATCTTGCTCATTATCGTCGCTATTCTTGCCATTCTTTACATTGTCGTGCTCGAACGACAGCAAATCTGAGGAGTGCACGGCATGAAAACCTCTAAACTCGAAAATGCTATTCGTTATATCCTCATTGTCTTCGCCATCCTCTTTTTCACCGTGCCCATTTTTTGGCTGATCACGACAGCTTTCAAATTCGGGCGCGAAGCCTTCGCCATCCCCCCAAAATGGATTTTCTTTGATTATACACTCAAGAATTTTCAGGATGTACTTTCCAACTCGAAGACGCCTCGCTACATCATGAACAGCATCATCGTCTCCACGGGGGCGACTTCGCTATCTCTCATCCTGGGGGTTCCCGCCGGCTATGCCATTGCCCGCAGCAAATCGCTCATCATCAACACGACCTCCTACTTTTTCCTGATTTTATTGATGATTCCTCCCATTGCCATGCTCATTCCCTTCTATTTGGTCATGCGCGATCTGCATCTCCTGGGCAGCTACGCGGCTCTGATCATCCTCGACACCGTATTTGATGCTGCTTTCGTCGTCTGGATGATGCGGAGCTATTTCATGGATGTGCCCCAGGAAATCGAAGAGGCAGCAATGGTCGATGGCGCCTCGGCCCTCCAGGCCTTCACCAAGGTCGCTTTGCCCCTTTCTGTCCCGGGCATTGTCGCTTCGGCCCTCTACTGCATCATCTTCTCCTGGAACGACTTTCTCTTTGCCCTCATGCTGACCTCACCCAAAACAAAAACTATCCCCCTGGGTATCCTCGCCAGCTTCAGCGCCGTGGAGATCAGTTGGGGAAGGATGGCGGTGATGTCGATCTTTGCCATCATTCCCGCCCTCATTATTTCCATTTTCCTCAATCGCTACTTTGTGCAGGGCCTGACAATGGGTGCAGCCAAAGGATAGCAGGTGAAGCGCAAGTTTTCCCCCAATCATTCTCCCCGACCATCTGCACCTTACGCACCAGCGGATTTTAAGTCGATATAGAACTCAAATACACCATTTCCAACATCCTTTTCATGACAGGAATTCTCAATGACACAAGAACTCATGCGGCAAATGTGGTGCGAAGCACCCGGCCAACTGGAATTACGCTACAATCCTATCTTTAACCTGGGTGATGACGATGTCCTCGTCAAAGTAGCTTATACGGGCATATGTCCCTGGGATGTACGAGCTTTTTCGGGCAAATCATCAGTCCCTTTTCCCCGTGTCCTCGGCCACGAATCGGCCGGGTGGGTAGCAGCGGTGGGGAAGAATGTCAGGGACTTGGAGGAAGGACAACCTGTAACCGCAGATTTCATCGTCAAATGTGGCGTCTGCCGTGCCTGTCGTCGCGGTCGTTCCAACCGCTGCGAGCACCCCACCTATCAGCAATTTGGCGGCGGCTATGCCGACTATATTCGTATTCCCCGCCGCAACATCTATCCCCTCCGCCCTACGACAAGCCTGAAAGCAGCCGCCTTCATGGAGCCCCTGGCCTGCGTATGGCGAGGACAATCGATGCTGCATTTGCAACCTGGTGATGTAGCACTGATTACCGGGGTTGGTCCTATCGGCCTCATGCACATGCAGGTTGCGCGACTCTTTGGAGCCCAGGTCATTGCTTCGGATTTGCTCCCTTCTCGCCTGGAAAAGGCACGAGCACTGGGCGCTACCTGGACGGTCAATCCCAAAGAAACAGACATCAAGGCCTTCGTCCAGGATGTGACCCAGGGCTGGGGCGTCGATGCCGCTGTCGTCGCCGTGGGCTCGGCCCGCCTTGTTGAACAAACGATCTCTCTGCTGGCGCCGGGCGGCCGCCTCAACATCTTTGCCGGCATCTATCCCCGCGACACCCTCAACATCGATCCCAACCTCATCCACTACGGCGAATTCGTGTTGACCGGTTCTGCCGACAGCACGCCCGAAGATATGCAACACGCCCTCGACCTGATCGAAAATGGCCAGGTGGATACAGAAAGCCTGATCAGTCACCTTTTACCCCTGGAAGAACTGGGGCGCGGCTTTGAAATTGTGCAAAACACAGCCGGTTTGAAAGTAATGATCGACGTCAATGGTGACGAGACAGCCTGAAATAAAGGGATAAGCACACATCTCAGTTCCAGACATCTGTGCTTATCCTTCGAACACTGAGGCCGCTAAGCTAAATTTGATCCCATGACCACACCCAGCACTCCTCACATCCTCGCCATCGATGTGGGAACCTCCGCGCTCAAGGCCGTTGTTTATAGCGAGAAGGGCCGTTTAATCGCCATGGCGACCGGGCGTTATCGGTACCGCGCCCCGCGGCCCGGTTGGGCTGAGATGGAGGTAGAGCATTGGTGGACGGCCTTGCTCAAGACCCTGGCAAACTTGCAGGCAGAGGTGGGGACATTGTCCGAAATTCGGGTGCTTGCTCTCACCGGGCAAATGCACACGCCCGTGCTCCTCGACGAAAACGGCGCCGTGCTTGAGCCCACGATTCTATGGCTGGACAGAAGGGCCGAGAAAGAAGCGAGGGAGCTACGGGAACAATTCCAACTGCCGCCCTACCAAATCAACGCCACTTACACTTTACCCAAACTGCTGTGGCTACGTCGACATCGACCGCAAGTGCTGGCGCGTACGCGACACTTGCTCTGGCCGAAGGATTACCTGCGTTATCGCCTCACCGGCCGTATTCTCAGCGAAATCAACGAGGCCGCCGGTGCAGCTCTTCTGAATTGGGAGAGCCGCACCTGGGCCACAAACCGCCTGGCTGTAACCGGCCTGGAACCCACCGTCCTCCCACCTCTTGCCGACCCTAGCGCCGATGCTGGCCCCCTGCTGCCCTCTGTTGCCCGACAACTAGGCCTCTCCCCCCGCACCAAGGTCATTGTCGGCGCTGGCGATGTTATTGCCCTCATGGGTGCCGCCCTACCGCAACAGGGCCGTCTTACTTGCTCGCTGGGTAGTTCCGGCATGTTTTCGCTCCTTCTCGAGGACAGCCAGACAATCCATGATCCGGAACAACGGTTGTATGTGTATCCCTTCCTTCCCTACCGCTTTCTCAACGGTGTTTCTTCGACCAGCGGCGCGGCCCTGACCTGGGCCTGGCGGTCGCTTTACGCCCCAGACACCTCCCTGGAGCTCGTACTCCAGAGTGCTCAAGAGATTCCTACGGGTGCCGAAGGGCTGCTCTTTCTGCCCTTTTTGGCGGGGGCACGCTCGCCTTACTGGAACGATCGCCTACGTGGTGGCTTTTGGGGACTGAGCCTGAGTCATGATCGTCGGCACATGGTGCGAGCGGTGCTGGAGGGAGTGGCCTTCAGCATCCGCCAACTCCTAGAAATCTACGAAGAACTGGCACCTCCGGTGCATGAGCTGGCTCTGGCGGGAGGGGCGACGACGGTGCCTGGTTGGGCGCAGATCATCGCCGATATCTGCCAACGCCCCGTCTCCATTTTCAGCGGGCAGGAAACGGTGACACGTCCTCTTTACGCCTACGCGCGCCAGGCTCTCGACCCTACCATCCCCTTCTCACAAGCCCTGACAAACACGTTCTCCACACCACCGGCGCAGTGTTTTCCCCGTCCTGACTCAATCCCCATCTACGAACCTCTCTACCAACACTACCGGCAAATGGCTGATTTCGCGGCAAAAATTGCCTGATGCCAGCATCATTACCTCAATTGGAGTAACCACTATGATTGGAAAACAAAGAAGACTCGATCGCCTATTTGTCGGCGAGAAAAAACGTTGCTTGCTCTCTCCCCTGGACCACGGTGGCTGGATCGGCCCGGTCAAAGGCATAAATCAACCTCGTGCCATCGTAAGCAAGGTCATCAGAGGTGGCGCCAATGCCTTGCTCATCTCACCCGGTTTCTACAAAACAGTTGCGTCCTTGATTCCGCCGTCCGTGGGTGTAGTCTTACGGGTGAGTCTCACGGCTGGGTTGAGCGAACAAGGCACTCAAGAAACGCCCATCGCTTCCCTGGAAACCGCTCTCAGCATGGATGCAGATGCCGTGGCAGTTTCGGTCTTTTTTGGCCGTGCCGGCGATATCGAGATTTACCGCTGGCTGGCAGAACTCATCGATAGCAGCCGTCGCTACGACATGCCAGTTCTGGCAGAAATGATGCCACCAGCCGACCGTTATTACGATCCTTACGCTATTGCACACGCTGCGCGTATTGGCATGGAAATCGGTGCAGATATCATCAAAACAAACTATTGCGGTGATGTCGCCTGTTTCAGGGAAATTGTTGAGGATATACCGGTACCCATTATCGTTGCGGGCGGCCCCAGCCATGGTGAAAGTAGCGATACATTGTCGATGGTACATGGTGCAATCGCGGCCGGTGCCGCTGGTGTAGCCATCGGTCGCCGTGTCTGGCAGGCAGCTGATCCCCAGGCGATGACGGCAGCCATAGCCGCCATTGTCCAGGAAGACGCCCCAGTCGATCAGGCACGCAAACACCTAGAAAAAGGCCAATAGCACTCCCTCTACGGAATTCCTCGTCCCTTCCTGACTCCCTGCCACGGGCGAGCAATTCCTCCATAGGCACCTCATCAGCCAATCTTATCCTCCTGATGCCACACCTCCCCTCTTAACGATCCCTCTACGGAATTCCTCGTCCCCTCCCTCCCCTCTTCCGTCTCCTGTCTTCCGTCTTCCTGCCACGGGCGAGCAATTCCTCCATAGGCACCTCGTCAGCCAATCTTTTCCTCCTGATACCACACCTCCCCTCTCAACGAAACCTCTACGGAATTCCTCGTCCCCTCCCAGCTCTCTTCCGTCTCCCGTCTTCCGTCTCCCTACCATGCAGACGCTCCTTGCCGCTCAATCCCCTATATTTGAAGCACCCGAGGCATTGACAATTGGCCGCTAAGCCATGACAATTAGTCAAACATCTATTTTCAAACACGCTCCCTCCGGAGGTGAATCAAACATGTCAAAAATCAAAGCTTATCACCGTCCTGCCAGCCTCCAGGTGGCCTTACAACACTTGGCCCGGCCGGACACTCACGCTGTGCCTGTGGCCGGTGGTGTGCAAATCAATGCCCACCTAAGCGATACTGTAGACGAAGTCGTCGATCTGCAAGCTATTCCTGGTCTGGCAGAGATTCGCGAGGAAGATGGTCGTCTGCACGTGGGGGCAATGGTGCGGGTACAGACCCTTGCCACTGAGCCGGAAGTGCCTGCTCTTGTACGTGAGATGGCATATCGTGAAGGACCCAACACCTTCCGCAATCAAGGCACTGTGGGCGGGGCCATCGTTACGGCCGATCCAGAAAGCGAATTACTGGCGGCATTACTCGTTTACGAAGCAGAAGTAACCGTACAAACACTACAAGAAGTACGACGTTTCTCCTTATCCGACTTTCTGACGGATGTTCCTGCGGCGCTGCAAAAGGGCCTGCTTACCGAAGTCTCATTCCCCACAGAGGGTGTGGGTGCTGCTGAGCGTGTTGCCCGCACGCCCGCGGATAAACCGATTGTGGCTGCGGTGGGGCGCAGAAAACGCTCGGGCGAATTACTTTTAGCCTTCTGCGGCGTCGCTCCCTCCCCCGTCCTCCTCACGCCCGAGGCTGTGGAATCGCTCAATCCTCCCGCCGATTTTCGTGGCAGCAGCGATTATCGCCGCCGCATGGCCGTCGTTCTCAGTCAACGTGTCGTGCGCACCCTGAATCAACAACAAGGAGCCTGATTATCATGGAAATATGCATTACCCTTAATGGCGAAGAAAAAACGTTATCTTGCCAACCGGGAGATAATCTGAGACAGGTATTGCGACGAGAGGGCTATTTTAGCCTGCGTTATGGCTCCGATACCGGCGAAACCGGGGCAGCAGCCATCCTTATGGACGGCCAATTGGTCAGCGCCGATGTCTTGCTGGCAGCCCAGGCCGACGGCCACGCCATCGAAACCGTGGAAGGACTGTCCCAGGGCGTTCACCTCCACCCCATCCAGGAAGCCTTCATCCGTACCGGCGCCATCCAGTCGGGCTACGCTACCCCCGCCATGATTCTGGCCGCCAAAGCCCTCCTCGAACGCAATCCAAACCCCAGCGAAGCTGAAGTGCGCGACGCCCTCTCCGGTATTCTCGATCGCGAGACAGGTTATGTCAAGCCAGTGCAGGCCATACTCGAGGCTGCCGCGGTTATGCGTGGGGAAGAACCCACACCTATCGAGCCCAACGTCCTTACCCCCATCGTCCTCCCCGGCCGCGATATCAGCGATCTCTTTCGGGGTGAGGAAGATGCAGGGGATGTCGATTTATCGCCTGATATGGCCGGAGGCGGCCCTGCCGTAGGCACCAAACGCATTGTTCTCCCCAAATTCATCGTCGCACCCGAAGCCCCCGAAACCCAGGTCGTGGGCAAACCGGAGACCAAAGTCGACGCCCTCAAGCTGGCGAAAGGCAATCCCGCCTTTGTCGACGATTTCGAAATGCGAGGGATGCTCTACGCCAAGCTCCTTACCAGCCCCCATGCCCATGCCCGCATCCTTGACATCGATGATAGCGAAGCCCTGGCTTTGCCGGGTGTACACGCCGTCATTCATTACAAAAACATCCCCCGCGTGCGATACGCCTCGGGTGGCCAATCCTACCCCAATCCCGAACCCCTGGATCAGGTTTCCTTCGACAACAAGGTACGCTACGTAGGCGATCGCGTCGCCGCAGTTGCTGCCGAAACCCCCGAAATTGCGGCAGAAGCAATCAAGCGCATCAAGGTCGAATACGAAGTTCTACCCGCAGTCTTCGACGAAAACAAGGCGATCCAAGAGGGTGCCCCTGTGATTCACGATGAACCTGACCTGAATGGCGCCTATGACGCCAGTCACAACATCAGCCACTACATTCAGGCTGAAGTGGGCAGTGTAGCGCAGGGCTTCGAGGAAGCAGACCTGATTTTCGAGCAAGACTATTACGTGCATCAGGTTCACGCCTGCCCCATCGAACCACACATCTGTATTGGTTATTGGGATGCGGATGAGCGTCTGGTGCTGCGCACCTCCACCCAGGTACCTTTCCATACCCGGCGCATGGTCGCTCCTCTCCTGGGCCTTCCCGTCAAGCGTATTCGTGTGATCAAGCCCCGTATCGGCGGCGGCTTCGGTGCCAAACAGGAAATGCTGATCGAAGATATTGTCGGGCATCTCGTCCTAAAAACAGGGCGCCCCGTCCGCCTGGAGCTCAGTCGAGAGGAAGAATTCGTCTCTGCCCGCACCCGTCATCCTCAAACCATCCATTACAAAACCGGCGTCAATCGTGACGGCAAACTGGTAGCTCTGCAGATGACGGTGATTGGCAATACCGGCCCTTATGCCGCGCATGGGCTCACCGTACAAACCGTGACGGGTATGCGAGGGCTTAGCACTTACAATTGCCCGAATAAGCGTTTTGACTGCAAAGTCGTCTACACCAACATTCCCGTGCCCGGTGCCTACCGCGGCTATGGCGCTCCCCAGGCCCATTTCGCCCTGGAAAGCCACATGGAAGAAATCGCCGAAGCTCTGGGCATCGAAGTCATCGAATTCAAACGTAAAAACTGGGTGCAGGTGGGCGATGTTCTCGATATCGCTCCCTATTTGGGCGAACGTGAAGTCGAAGTGGTGGAATATCCCGTGATTCTCTCCAGCGGCCTCAACGAATGCATCGCCCAAGGTATGCGCTCTATCGGTTGGGAACGCCGTTACGACGAAAAATGGCATCAGGTGCCGGGCAAACCCCATCTGCGCCGGGGCATCGGCATGGCCGTGTGCATGCACGGCACCGCCATTCCCGGCCTAGATATGGGCGGCGCCAGCATCAAGATCAACGATGATGGCTCCTTCAATATTTTGGTGGGGGCCACCGATTTAGGCACGGGTTCGGATACTGTTCTGGCGCAGATCGCGGCCGAAGTCCTCGGTGTGCCCTTGGAGGACATCGTCATCTATTCCAGCGACACCGACATGACGCCCTTTGATACCGGTGCCTACGCCTCCAGCACCACCTACATCTCTGGTACAGCCGTGAAGAAGGCGGCGGAACAAGTGCGGGAACAGATCAAAGAACGGGTGGGGTTGATGCTGGAGTTAGAGGACTGGAGTGGTGTGGAATTACGCAATCGCCGCGCCTACGCCCCTGACGGCCGCTCTGTATCGTTGGAAGAGGTGGCGCTGCACTCCCTCCACCTCGCCGACCAACGACAGATCATGGCAACGGCCTCCTTCGTTTCCCCCGACTCACCTCCTCCCTTTGCCGGCCAATTCGCCGAGGTTGAGGTGGACATCGAAACAGGCCAGGTCACGGTGAAAAAGCTGATCATGGCCGTGGATTGCGGCGTTGCTATCAATCCCATCACCGCCAGTGGCCAGGTGGAAGGTGGCATGACCCAGGCCTTGGGCTACGCCCATTGTGAAGAAATGGTCTACGACGACCAAGGACGCATGCTCAATCCTGCTTTCGGACCCTACAAAATCTACCGTGCCGACGAAATGCCCGAGCTGGAAGTCACCCTGGTGCAGACGGTCGAGCCCACCGGCCCCTTTGGCGCCAAAGCCATCGCCGAAATCCCCAAAGATGGCGTCGCTCCGGCCCTGGCCAGTGCCATTTACAACGCCACCGGCGTCCGCATCCGCCGCATTCCTTTCACACCAGAACGCGTCTGGCGTGCTCTCCAGGTGGAAGATAAAAGGTAAAAGGTCAAGGGTAAAGGGTAAAAGTACACCGGTCAACCGGTAGACTCTAGACCGGGAAGACCGGTAAACCAGTACTACTCACTCCCTGCGCCCTTCCCCCTGCCTCCATCTCGTTTCCTGCTCATCTGCCGGGG
>JAADFV010000462.1:11491-12473 GCA_013152695.1 Chloroflexota bacterium
TCCGCCCCTCCCCTACCATGCCTCGATTCGACTACATCCGCCCCCACTCCTTAACCGAGGTCATCGACCTCCTCAACGATCCCTCCCATCGCAGTCGACTGTTGGCGGGAGGCACCGATCTCCTGGTGCAGTTACGCCATCATGAACCAGATTTCGACCGCATAATCGACATCAGTCTCCTTCCCGAGCTTAAAAAAATCGATCACAACGATGATCGTATCGTGTTAGGCGCTGGTGTCACCTACAGGGAGGTGTTAGAAAACCCTCTCCTGCAAAAAGCCATCCCCTTTCTCGGTGAAGTGGCCCTGCAAGTCGGCGGCCCGCAGATTCGCAATACAGCCACCCTGGCGGGAAATATCATCAATGCCGCGCCCGGTGCCGATACCGTACCCGTCCTTCTTTGCCTTGATGCCGTCGTTCATCTTCGCAGCGCCACCGGAACCCGCCAGCTTCCCCTTGCCGAATTCATCCTTGCCCCCAACCGTACCCAACTACAGGCAGGTGAACTTCTCACCCACATCAGCTTTCCCCTCCCCCCAGAGGGCAGTCGCAGCGCCTTCATCAAAGTAGGGCGGCGCCATTCCCAGGCCATCTCCCGCCTCACAGTCGCCGCCATCGGCCACACCGGCGCCGAAGGCCGTGTCGACTTTGTACGCTTCGCCCCAGGGGCGGCTACGCCCCATTTCCGGCGCTTCTACGAGGTCGAAGAGATGTTTCTGGGGAAACTACCCACGGCAGAGCTCTTTGCAGCCGCGGGCGAGAAGGCGGCAGCGGTGATGCTCGCGCTGAGCGGCGAGCGCTGGTCCACGCCTTACAAAAAACCCGTCCTTGCCACCCTTACCGAACGCGTCCTCAAACGCGTCTTTGCCCTCAATGAGTAAACCGGTAAACCTGTAGACCTGGAAAACCAGTAAACCGGGCTAAAAACGCCCTCCTCGCCATTCGCTTCCTGCTTCCCGCTCCCTCCCACGGGCGAGCAATT
>JAADFV010000463.1 GCA_013152695.1 Chloroflexota bacterium
CCTGGGCATCGAGCCGGCCAATTGCGGTGTATTGCAGGGACGTGCCGCGGCGCGAGAGAAGGGTGTTCTCCCCCACCTTGCACCAGGCGAAAGCCGCCATTACGAGCTGGAACTGGAAGTCATCCACTTGTAGCGAATACGCCAATGAGAGGAAGATAGAGAGGAATAGGCCTTGCCGTGGGTGAGGGTGAGGGTGTGGCTGAAGGAGAAGGCCAAGGCGTGGGCGTTGTAGTCGGGCTGAGTGTTGTCGGTGTTGGTGTGGGAGAAGGCGCGGGAGGGACGCTCTCGGCTTCGTAAGCGCCGATATCGCAGGCACCACCACCCTGATTGGCCCCACCCGCACGTGGAGCTCCCCGTTGGTCCCGACTGACCCCTGCCTTACACCCGTTGCTGCCGATGGGAATAGCATCGATGGCGGGGCTGCCCGGCAGCAAAGCACGAGTATGGGTGGGCCCGCCGTTATCCTGCAAAGGCCCAAACAGATTCTCGAAATCGACATTCTGCACGTCGCCGGTGCTGGTAAAACGGCAGGAGTCACCTGGTTCCAGATTGTAACCGTGGGAAATCAGCCAACCAGACCAGCATCCTTGAATGATGCTGTTGCTAATGTGTAATGTTTTCGTCTCAGTGCTCAGCCCGGCATTGCTGAGGACGGCCGGACTGAAAACAAAATCGTAGTCTGAGACAATCGTACTGCCAACGATATCCACTCGCTCAGCGTCACCTAGATAGACCTGGATAGGCCCCTGCCCGGAGACAGTGCTATTGCTGATGGTCAAGGTGGTACCGCTAAAATCGAGAGACATATCCTGGTTACCAGGATGTAAATCGTCGCTAATATTGCTATCGATAATGGTCAGGGAGGCATCACGAACCACAATTGCGTCCTGGTTGATCACAAGGGGACAGCCGGGGCAGGTATCGGGCGTGTAGTCGGCATTGCCAGCCACGGTGGTGTGGGTCAGTGTCGCCACCGAGCTGCTGCGAATGGCCAAACCACCGGCATAATTACCGTAATCTCGATTAACAGAATTACTAATCACGCGGCTGTAGTCCAGACTCAATTGGCTGTCTACAACGTTGAAGCCACCATCCTGGTTGCCACTGATCGTAGAACCGGATATCTCGATCGTACAGCGATTGAGGTCCATACCGGTCTCGGCGTTGTCTCGAATCTCACTGTTTTGTATCTCCAGACTGCAGGATAGACCGCTGATTCCGTACGTGTTGTGGCCCGAAATCGTACTATCGCGCAGGATCGCTTTGCCGTAAATAACCATGAGGCCGCTACCGTGCTCACCTGTGTTACCGATGATACGACTATTGTTCATGATCAAGGTGGCATCATCGGAGACGTAAACACTGGCATCATTTCTGTATGACGAGCCTGGATGATCGGTGATATTGGCAACCAAGGTGACGTTGTTGAGGGTTACGACTGCTTCAGCATAGGCAGCCAAACCGGCAGCGACGGCATCACCTGAAGTACGCCCCCCGCGAATGGTAAGGTTGTTCAGGGTGAGCTTAGCAGTGGCAAGAGCTGCTCCCAGGATGCCGAACTCGGGGGCGTTGCTATCACGGACAATAGTAGCACCATTCCCCTCGATGGTGATTTCGCTGAGAACGAAAGGCAGGCCTGTGGGGTCTGCTCGCAAATCCATGGCTTCGGTAAGGGTATAGATGGCCTTGCTCAGGATGATGGTATCGGCGCCATGGCCGGCGGGACATTCGCCGGGTTTATCACCCGAAGCGGTGTCGGAATCGGCAGCAATAAGGGCTTCAGCCAAGGTACACTTGCCATCATTGGCTACAACCATGCTGGTGCTGTTGACGGTAATCGAAGTGGCCTGGAGAGGGAGGAGACCGAAGAGACCGGCCAGCAGCATGATTTCGATGAGAGCGAAGGCGAGGATGCGCCGGTCGAAGGAGGAAAAGGCAATGAGAATAGTTCGATTGTTCATGGTACGATCCTCTTCTAATGGTACAGCCCCAATCGCTACCGTTTCTTAAAAAACGAGCGCGAGGGATAAACTCGGCCCTCACTGCCGCTGCTGGTGGCCGTAAAGCTGATGGTTACCGAACGGTCACCGTAGGAGGTGCCGTAATTGTAAGGTGTCGCTTCGGGATCATTTCCCTGGTATGCTCGCAGCCACCAGCTATAGGTCGCACCCGAGGGCCAACCTGACGGCAATCCTGTGAGCTTGACGCAGGAGGCATAGCCCAGGTAAGTGGTAGTGCCGATGGTGTCGCTGGCTGGGTTGTAAAGTACGAGCACGTAATTGTCGCCGGCTGTGCCTCGAGGCTCCCAGCAAAACGTGGCGGGCAAGGTGACGCTGGCCCCATCTGCCGGTGAGGTCAAGGGAATATCAGCCGTGTCAAAGTCACCCCCCAGGGTAGATTCTCCACTCGTGTAGGTGGTGATCTTGTTAGCCAGCCAACTCCAGAGATGGTCAGGACCGGGATTGGGCTGTGTATCGGTGTTAAGGTATTGGACGTAATAGATCTGGTCTGTTTCCAGGCCAGGAATTTCGCTGAAGCAGTAGCGGCCATCGGCAGCGGTGGTGGTCGTGGCTTGGGTGGACCAAACGGCGCCATCCCAAAAACGCAACTGCAAGTTGAGCCCGACAGCAGGCACTGCTGCCCATGTGACCTGACCATGAATGCCGGGGTTGGTAGTAAGGCAGGATAAGGGCGAAGCTGTGGCCGTCGGTGTGGTCGTGGGCGTAGGCGTAAGTTCAGGTGTGGGGGTAGAAGTAAGGGTGGGGGTTGGCGAAGGAGTTCTCGTTGGCGTCGGGGTCGAGGTGGCGGTGGCTGTTGCTGTTGGCGTTGGCGTCGCCGTGACTGTGGGGGTGGGCGGAGCCGGAGTGCCAGTCATTGTGGCTGTAGGTGTTGGCGGTGTGGCTGTTGGTGTGGGTGTGCCAGTTGAAAGTACGCCGGTTGGCGTCGGTGTGAGGGTGACGGTTGAAGGGAGTGGCGTAGGCGGCGTACTGGTCGGTGTGGGGGTAGTGGTGATCGAGAAAGGAGTTGAGGAGGGAGTAACCGTTACGGTCGGGGTTGGCGTAGCTGGTTCCGGCAGGCAAGGTTGCGGCGTTCGTGTCGGGAGCTGGGCCTGGAAAGATACCGTCATGGTTGTCAACAAAGAGCTATCGCCGCCGGTCACCAGAGGGAGAAATAGTCTTGGCCCCGCCTCCATTTCGAAGATGTGCTGCACAAAGAAATCGGTCGGTTTTGTCGCCATTTGTTGCCAATAAGTATCATTACTGAAGACCAGGGGTTCTGTCGAGACCAAGCCAGTGGTGGCGTCCCAGGCGCTGACGCTCGTTATGGCCTGGTATTGGGGATCAGGCCCGTAGTAGTACAGGCGCCCGGGCGTTTCGCTCCTGGCACGAACACTGTAGCTGTAATGTTCGAAGGGAGGGACAAATTCGACCTTGATGATGAAGTCTTGCACATCGAGCGGGGCAGCGCTTACGGCATCGCGGGCCTCGAAGGCGATATAAGAGCCGGTGAGGGCTGGCCGGGCACGGCGGTTGGGCCGGGTCGCATCGGCCACACGCCCGATCTCCTCGCCCGGGTCATAGACACGGGCATTGAGGCCGATATCGGCGAAAAAGCCATGGGCGATGAACAACTCGTCCAGGTCGCTGAGTGTGCCGCCGCGGGAAAAGGCCGAACCTATCCCTTGCAGCTTCAAAATATCATAGAGCTGCTTGACGTCGAAGATGTAGCCGTATTCGGGACGGGTCAAGTTGGGGGATTTGGGAACAGCATCCCCCCAATCGTTGCTCAAAATCCACCACAGGCGGTTACTGAAGCTGATGTCAATGCAATCGGCATAGGTAGCGCCACCCAATACAGAGGCGTCAGCGGCATCGACTGGGTCAACCAGGTCCCATAGCAGGCCGGCGACGGCAAACTCCTCGTCAGTCCAGGGCAGATAATTTCCTTCGAGGTTGGGTAAGACATAGATTTCGGGTCGGGGATCATAGGCGATGTTACGGGCGACCATCATCGAGTAGAACTCGGCAAATCCTTCCGTCCAGGAATCGGTGGTAGAGGGATTGGCGAATCCATTTTGGGCATTGCCGCCATGATTGGCATTGCCTGGGCTTGATGGCATGAGATTGCCGAAGGTATCGGCCATGACCTGGTGGCCGAATTCATGCCATTCCCGGTTGTCGGGGCGGTTTGCATCCCTAACTCCGCTATTGGCGGCACCGATGTTGATAAAGGATACCACACCCGGCCCTGTAATCGTGGAGGCTCCGACCCGTGAAATGCCTGCACGCGTGGAATAGGCGACCACATCCACGGGCAGTTGATCATCGAGAACCTGGCTAACACTATCGGCCAGTTGCCAGGCCTGCTCCGTGTGATAATAAATCATTGCCAGATCATCAAGTTGAGCACGATCGACATTGGCGTTGATCCAGGGCTGATTGTTGAAACCAGGCTTGTCCGTAAAAACCATGTCACGAGAAAGGGATGCAGAGGCGGCATCGGTACTAAAGGGTCGGGTCCAGATCTGCACGACAGGACCGGTTTGCTGCCGGTATTTGACCTGAAAAGTAGAGGGGAAGACAGCATCCGCAGGGTCACGCTAAGGGTAAGACTGTCGGTGATAGGGACGCTGCTGAATTCATATTCGCCGAAGGGTGGTAGGGTGATAGTCTGCTTCATGAATTTGCCGTTGCGCAGGAGGGTGATGGGTACGCCGATCAGAGGGATGCGTCCCTCTTCATCGGGAACGGTATAGACGCTGCCCTCGATGGAGATGCAATTGCTTTGGTTGGCGCAGTAGATATAGGTGATCTCGAGCCAGGTTTGTACTCTGTATGTGGTTTTACCAGGGCGTACACCACGGGTGTAACTATCTATTAGCAAAAAAACTGTGAAACGATCCACCCCTGGTGATAACAACACCGGATTGAGGGTGCAACGCGCCCATCCGCTGGCCATGTTCGTGGTGCGATTCTGCATTTCGTCTGCGCTAACCTCAATACGTTCCGGGTCGCACGTCTCGAATGGTGCTCCTCCATAAACGCGAGCATAGAGGCCACCCGCCCAGTCACCATCTCCCCAGTCTGTCAGTCCTGCCAGGCGCCATTGAGCCTTTCCTCTGGTCGCGATCTCGGCGCTGCCACCGAGGGGAATCGTCTGTGGTAACACTAACTCACTTGTGATCTGGCCTTCCCAGCTCTTACTATCATCCAACCAGGTCCAGCTGTGCGAGTAGGAAATGGCGCCACCAGCGAGGGGAAGGGTACCGAAATCATCCTTGCTCCAGGCAAAAAAATCCGACCAGTAGCTGTTTGTATAGGACACCTTCGTCAACACCCATTCTCCTGCCGTATTTTCCTGGATCATAGCAGGCTTTGCCAAGACATCGCGGCTTGCCCCGGTTGCCTGGGCAGGGATCGGTCCAGCGAAAGGAAGCAGCGAGCCAAACAACAGCATTGTAAGGCCTGCAGTCAAAGCAGCCAGGCCCAAGCGCGAGCGTATCTTAGCAGCGAATGCCAACAGATATGGGGAAACACGAGTGTAATGTTGCCATCTCGATTTTCTGCTCATGTCCGTACTCCTATGGGGGTCATTCAGGCGCCTCACAGGTACGGTCAGAGCATAGCCAGTCCGTAGCCTGCTACGATCAATCCACGAACCATCGTACAATTATCATACAATGCATAATTCATCTATGCAAACAGGATAAAAGGTGCCGTACTTGGCTGCCCTGAGTGTACTAATGGGCTGGTCAGACCTGCTCCTGGCCCTGGTCTTTATACAGCAAAATGCCTGACTAGGGAGGGATGTACCCTGCAACATTTGCTTTTTTTGCATCAATTATCAAGATGGCGTATAATTGAATCCCTGAACTTTCGGGCGGAACTGAGCCTCAACCCCTCAGTTCTTCTTTTTTTACCTTGCGTCGAACTGCGAAGGCAAGTTTGTACGCGAACCGAAGGTTTTGGCGCTAGGCGCCCCCGACAAATTGTCACCCGGAGACTATGGTCCATGATTACGGAAGAAAGAACGGTTTATCTCACCGCTGAAGGTTTGCAAAAACTTCAAGAAGAACTGGCCTGGCGCGAACAAGTGCGTCGCCCAGAAATTGCAAATCAGCTCGAAGCTGCCCGCCTCGAGGGTGATCTCTCTGAAAATGCCGGCTATGATGAAGCCAAATATCAGGCAGGAATGAATGAAGGCCGCATTATGGAGATCAAAGAAAAAATCAAATACGCTGTCCTGATCGATAAGAACAATGGTCCCATGAATGAGGTGTCCTTGGGCTGTACCGTTACTGTCCGCGATCTCGAATTCAATGAGGACGAAGTCTATACGATTGTAGGTTCGGCCGAGGCAGACCCCAGCAAAGGACGCATTTCCAATGAATCCCCCATCGGACGGGCACTCATGGGCAAAAAAGTGGGGGCAACGGTCAAAGCCGAGACCCCGGGCGGCGAAGTGCAGTTCAAGCTTCTTAAAATTGAATAGCAAACGCTTCATCCTTTCGAGGTGATACCAGTGACGCACCCCTCCCTTACCGCACAAGACTTACTGGATCAAGAATTGGCCAGGCGCCAGAAGCTGGAGCAACTGCAAGCCCTGGGGATCGATCCTTATCCCGCGCGCGTACGACGTAGCCATACCATTGCCGAAGCCCTCATCGCCTACGAAGCGGGCGAGCTTGCCGATACACCTGTGCAATTGACAGGACGTCTCGTGGCACGACGGGTGATGGGAAAACTCAGCTTTGGTCACCTCGAAGATGGCAGCGGTCGCGTACAAATCATGGTGCGACGCGATCTGCTCGGCGTTGAACGCTACAATGACTTTTTCAAAAAACTGATCGATCTGGGAGACATTATCGGTGTTTCTGGGCCCATGGTGACCACCCGCACGGGGGAAATTACCTGTCAGGTGACCGACCTGCAGCTTTTAAGCAAGGCGCTCAAGCCGATGCCTGACAAATGGCACGGCCTCAAAGACCCCGAAGTCCGGCAGCGGCAACGCTATCTCGACCTCCTCGCAAACCCAGAAGTACGAGAGGTCTTCCGTACTCGCGCCGCCATTGTCCGCGCCATCCGCAATTATTTCGATAGCGAAGGCTTTCTCGAGGTGGAGACACCGATCTTGCAGCCTGTGTACGGTGGCGCTGCGGCCGAGCCCTTCGTCACCCACCACAATTACCTTCACCAGGATTTGTACCTGCGTATCAGCTTTGAGCTCTATCTCAAGCGCCTGCTCGTGGGTGGCTACGACCGCGTGTATGAAATTGGCCGAGATTTCCGCAACGAAGGGATCAGTCACAAACATAACCCTGAATTCACACAGCTCGAATTCTACGAAGCCTATACCGATTATTTTGGGGTGATGGAACGCACCGAGGCGATGCTAGCCTATGTCGCCCAGGAAGTGGTTGGGGGTTACGAAGTCAAGTGGGGTGAGCATGTCCTCGACTTCACCCCTCCCTGGCCTCGCATTCCTCTGCGCCGGGCGATCTTCGAGGCCAGCGGCATCGATTATAACGAATATCCTGACGCCGAAAGCCTGCGTTTGGCCATGCGTGCACTGGGCATCGATGCCCCTTCGACGGCTACCCGCGGCAAGCTCATCGATAAACTGCTGAGCCAGTTCGTGGAGCCCAATCTCATCCAACCTACCTTCCTCATTGACTATCCCGTGGATGTTTCGCCCCTGGCCAAGAAGAAAGCCGATGATCCTGAGACGGTGGAACGCTTCGAAGGCTTTGTCGGTGGCATGGAACTCTGTAATGCCTTCAGCGAACTGAACGATCCCCTCGATCAACTGCAACGTTTCCTCGATCAGGGACGCGATATGGCTGCCGGGGACAAAGAAGCCCATCCTGTCGACGAAGATTATGTCAACGCCCTCAGTTACGGCATGCCCCCCGCCGGCGGTTTTGGCATGGGAATCGATCGTTTGACTATGTTGTTCACCGATCAGACCAATATTCGCGAAGTTATCCTCTTCCCCCATCTCCGCCCCGAAAGCTAGGGCACCAGGGTGTAAGTCCACACATGGCTGGAACCTTCCTCTTGTGTTCAGATGCACCCCTGTGGCGCTGGGTAAAACGACATAGAGTGACTCATCATGACCGGAGCATCCTTCTGCTAGCCATGCCGCGATTGATATCCCTGCTTATGAGGGGGCAGAAACGCCAAAGGGGAGGCTAAGAATGCCACCGCTGCACGTGGCCATCATCTGGCACATGCACCAACCCTACTACCGGCAGCCGGGGACTTCGCTGGCGCTGCTGCCGTGGGTACGTTTGCACGCCACCAAAGATTATCTGCACATGGCCGAGGTCGCGGCCGTCTATCCTGACGTGCACGTGACCTTTACGATCGTGCCTTCTCTGGCCGAACAATTGGCTGATTATGCCCGCGGCGAGCTTCAAGACCGCCTTATGGTGCTAGCCAAACAGCCTTACTTCAGCCCCGACGACAAGCGCTACCTGCTCAATATCTGCTTCAGTATTGATTGGCAGAATGTCATTCGCAGATATCCGCCCTATGCCTTCTTGCTCGACCGCCGCCATCTCGCCCTGCTCAATCCTGACTACTTTTCGGACCAAACTTATCGCGATCTGATTGTTTGGTTTAGCCTGGCCTGGACCGACCCGAATTTGCTGGAAAAAGATGAAAACTTACGAGAATTGGTCAGGAAAGGGCGAAATTTCAGCATTGCCGAAGCAGTGGCCTTGCTCGAACAACAGCGCCAGCTCATCAGCCAGATTCTGCCTCGTTACCGGCGCTTGCAAGAAGAGGGGCAGATGGAGTTGATCACCGTACCCTATTTTCACCCCATCCTACCTTTGGTGGTGGATACAGACATCGGCAGACGGCCTACACCCGGCTTGCCTGTGCCCAAGCCCCCTTTCCGCGCCCCCGAAGATGCTCAGGCCCAGATCGACGAGGCTGTAGCCCTTCATCAACAGAAATTCGGAGAACTACCGCGGGGACTGTGGCCCAGCGAAGGGGCGGTTTCGCCCGAAATACTGCCTCTCGTCGCGGCCGCGGGCATCCGCTGGCTGGCCTCGGATGAAGCCATCCTGGGACGTAGTCTGGGAGTATTCTTTGAACGAGACCGCAACGGCCTTGTCACTCGTCCCGAGCAGCTTTATCGCCCCTACCGTGTGCCTTTCCCGGGCGGCGAACTCATCATGGTGTTTCGTGATCATCATCTTTCTGATCGGGTGGGGTTTACCTATCAAGGTTTGGGCGGAGAACAGGCGGCCGAGGACATGATCGTCCGCCTCAAGCAAATCCATCATGCCCTACGACACCAGTCCTCTCCCGGCCTGGTTAGCATCATTTTGGACGGGGAGAATGCCTGGGAACATTTCGAGCACAATGGCGACGTGTTCCTCCATGCCCTCTACCGGCGCATGCAGGACGACCCAGACTTGCAGGCCGTAACCGTATCCGAGCATTTACAGCAGGTGCCCCCCACCCACACCCTCGATACTCTTGCCTCGGGCTCCTGGATTCGCGGAGATTTCAGCACCTGGATCGGTGATCCCGAACACATCGAGGCCTGGAGCAGGTTGCGCGATGTGCGAAATGCCTATCAGCATTGGAAAGAATCCCAGCCGGCGCCGGAAAAGGTACAAGAGGTGCAGCGCTATTTGTGGGCAGCCGAGGGCTCGGATTGGTTCTGGTGGTACTCGCGCTACAACACCAGTGATCAAGATGCCCTTTTCGACCAGGCTTTCCTGGATCTGCTTGCTGCGGCCTACAACACCATGGGCTTAGCACCTCCGGCAGGGGCGCTTACCCCCATCCAAGGGCTGCAAGAGCGTCTTCAGGCCCCGACCATAATGCTTACACCCCAACTTACGGCACAACCCGATCCGCGGGAACAATGGACCCAGGCCCAGGTCATACAGGCAGAGGGGCGTGGTGGCACGATGCAGCAAGCCGGAGGCCTGGTTCAGGGGCTGCGCTACGGCAATGATATGCATAACCTCTATCTGCGCCTGGAATGTACTCAACCCGTCTCCCAACACCACATCGAAATCAATCTCAAAACACCCGGTGGGGACTATCATGTAAGTTTGGGGCGGAAGCAAAGCACGGCCTTCCTCTATCGGCAGGAAAATGGCTTGCGCGTGAGTCTGGGCCCGGTCAAAACTGCGCTTGCCGGCACCATTTTGGAAGTAGCGCTACCTCTATCCCGCCTTAGCTTACTCCCCCTGGCAGCCGCAACAAAGCTGCAAGTCTTCGTCCACGTTGATCCCCACAGCGCAGAGCCAGAAACCTTTCCCGGCGAACATGCAGGCGAAATCAGCCTTGTCGCCGGTTGACCAAAAGGGGCATTTTGTCATATAATATTATGTGCCTGCGGGTGTAGTTCAGTGGTAGAACGTCAGCTTCCCAAGCTGAATGTCGTCGGTTCGAGTCCGATCACCCGCTTTTTTGTATGGAGAGGTCGCATAGTTTGGCCTAGTGCGCGCGTCTCGAAAACGCGTAGGGTTTACCGCCCTCGAGGGTTCGAATCCCTCCCTCTCCGCCTCGCCCAATTCGATACTAACTCCTGGAGAGGTCGCATAGTTTGGCCTAGTGCGCGCGCCTGGAGAGCGCGTATCCCCTTTGGGGATCGTGGGTTCGAATCCCACCCTCTCCGCCAGATCAAAACACCCCTACGATCGATTATGTTCGTGGGGGTGTTTGTGTCAGTGAATAGAAAGGGGAAGGGTAACAACATGGCCATTTTATTTGACAGAGAAGAGGTCGTTGGGGTATGATTTCCGTGGTCGTGCTAGATGGGGAGCTAGCGGTGCCCTGCACCCGCAATCCGCTACAGCGGGATCGAATTCCTCCCCGAGGATCTGCGCGACTTTCGTATTCGCGTCGGCAGTGTTACGACGTGGGTCTTGTGCGGCATGAGCCTGCGAACCGGGTCAGGACCGGGAGGTAGCAGCCCTAAGTAGGTACTCATGGGTGTCACGAGGGTGCCTGCGCCGTCCTGCTGGAAAGCAACGAAAGTAGGCGGGATTCGACGGGAGGTGCACGACCAGTTCTTATCAGTCCCCGGGCCATTCAACCATTCTCCAGTCTGTTCACTTCGTCAGGGGCCAGGCCTTCCCAGCCGAATTTATGCCAATCTACATAGCCCTTTTCATTGAACTCGACGCCTTCCGCTTCGAGAAGACGCTGCTGTTCAAGGGCTGAATGCTCGAAAGAGCGGATCGAGCAACGTCCGGCTTTGTTGATTACACGCTGCCAGGGAATTTGTTGGGCTTCTTCGGGAGTGAGGGCTGCTAGAGCCCAGCCAACAGTACGGGCTGCACCCGGCGCCCCTAAAATTTCGGCGATTTGGCCATAGTACGCCACTTTGCCGGGCGGAATTTGTTTCACAACCAGGTAAACTTGGTCAAAAAAGGACTGTTTCATGGGGGGTTTTGGCTAATGGTCGCCTCTTTCGGGGGAGGGATGGTTTATGATGTCTCGCGCCACCTTCCGGGCAATTGTTAATTGCTCAGGGGTATTGACGTTCATCAGGGCAACGCCCAAGGGATCGAATGGAGCATAGTCGTCTTTGCCTAATATCAACACCCGTACCTGATCATAAAAGGAAATGGTACGACGTTTTCCTTGATTGAGTGCTTGTTCGATAGCTGGAAGGCAGGTCGAGCGCCGGTAAAAGGCGTGAAGAGCGTGCAGGCCCTCTTCAGACTTGGGCACGACAACGTCATAGTTCTCGGCTGAGACAAGCATGTGTCTCAAAAAAGCTGTCTGTACAAAAGGCATGTCACAGGCGAGGAGCAAAGTGTGTTCATGCCGGGCTGCAGACAGACCTGAATAAAGCCCCATGAGGGGGCCGTAATCAGGTTGGATGTCAGGAATAATAGGGAGGTGGAGAAAGGTGTAGGGATCAGGATCGTTGCTAATAAGGAGAATATCGTCAGCAAGGGGGCGAACAGCATTGATGACGCGTTCGATAAAAAACTGGCCAGCAATTTCCAATAGCGCCTTATTTTCTCCCATACGGCGACTACTCCCCCCTACCAGGATCAAGGCACTGACATCAGCAGGTTGGTAAACAGGTTGGCTGCGCATGGCGAGAGTAGGGCGCTGATCTAAAAACACCGAGTACGTAAGGCACTCGGTGTTTCAAGGCAGAACAAAGTCTGGTCGTTGAGACCGAGTTCTGACAAGGTAAACATCGTGAAAGAACGAGGTCGTTATTCAGCACCAGCGGCTTCGAGTAGCTCGATTACCTCACCCACGGTCGAGACTTTTTGTGCGTCTTCATCAGAAATTTCGCCGCCAAACTCCTCCTCGAATGCCATCATCAGCTCGACCAGGTCCAGGCTATCCGCCTCGAGGTCCTCGCGAAAACGGGATTCTTCGGTGACTTCGTCCGCATCAACGCCAAGTTGATCTACAATAATTTCAATAACTTTGTCTTTTACGCTCATGGATAGTTTCTCCAATTAGAAAATTGAATGGTCGAATAAATGAAATTCAACTGAATTTGCACAGGATTAAATTCAGGCTGTGCCATTCTAGCACGTCTCTTCCGACGCGCAAAAATTCACCTTGCGCACGCAAGGTTCATGTAGAGGAACACCGCTTATCTGCAAAAGTCGCGATTTTTTCCAAGGAAGGGTATCATTTTTGTCTGTCCTTACCTAACCCAGCCAAGCCGGAACCAAGAAGGCCAGAGCGGGAGATGGCTGGATCGGTAAACAAGGAAAGGGGGGAACCGGTAAATCGAGCCCGAAAATATCCCCTCGTCACATTCTCTTCCGTCTCCCATCTCCTGTCTCCCCTTGGGTGAGCAACCCCTGCTCCTTGCTTCCAGCTCCCTGCTCCGGCGAAATTTCTAGCTCAGGAGACTAAAATCTAACAAGCAAGGTATTAAAAACGATGTGTTACGCAGCGGTAAAAGCCATCATTTACCAGATAGGAGGTATATTTTTCATACTTGAGCCCAGGATGAAGGGGAAAAAGCTGATAGGTGTATTGACGTTATTTCCGAAAAATGCTAAAATTTATCAAGCGTGAAAGGTTGAGCTAATGATTATGAGTAGTCAAAGAGGATTCTTCCTCTGCATGGGGAGAATCCGAGAGGCAGAGTGATAGCAATTAAGAGAGCATAACACCGAATTTGCTAGCTCCTAGTTGAGGAGTAATCTAACGCAAGACTTGCAAAGCACGAAGAGAGAAAATACAGAGCTCATCGCTAGAAAAGGACCACTTGCCCTTTTCTCCCCTCGGTACTCGGTGGTCTCAACATGGAAAGTCTCTTTCAGTGAGGCCAACGTGGGGATTTTGTTTTGTAACGAAACCATCAGCAGGGGTGGTGCGATACACAATGTAAGGATTTGGGAGGCGTTTAAGCGCGTTCCGTCCTTTGAGCTACAAATTATAACTGAACTCAAATAGATGCCCAATGACTGGCTAATGAAGAAAGCATAAACTATAAGAATAATGTCGATAGAAACCGCGCGAAGAAGTCAAGAAAAGCCGAAGATGGAGGAGTTGAAAGAGCTGCTCCGGGAGCAAGCATACACATTCCGGAAACAGAAAAGGAATAATCATGTACGATAAGTCATTACTTTCTACCATACTGGAACTCGCCCCCAATGCCATTATTGTGGTTGATAACGAGCAGCGGATTATCCTCTTCAACCGCAGTGCCGAAAATATCTTTGGCTACAAAGCTGAGGAAGTTTTCGGCAAACCTCTGGACATACTCCTCCCGCCTACAGCCATTGATGTCCACCGCGATCAGGTGAACCATTTTGTGCGAGAAGGATATGCATCGCGGCGGATGGAAGAACGAGGACACAAGGGATCACTGCAGGGAAGGCGTAAAGATGGCAGTCTCTTTCCCATCGAAGTGAGTATAGGCGTCATCCCTTATGCAAAAGGTCGGATTGCAGTTGCAATCGTGCATGATATTAGTGAGCGCGTTCAGACTGAAAAAAGACTCAGGGTGCTGGCGGAACAATATCAGACGATGATCTCGGCGCCCCTGTTTGGCTTTAGGTTGATCAATGAAAATGGCATCATCGAGGATGTCAACGAAACTTATTGTAAGATGTCCGGCTATACAAGAGAAGAGCTGCTGGGGCAGTCTATCGCTGCTCTCGAAGCACAACTGAGTGAGGAAGAGGTTGTACAGCTCTTAGACAATATCCGGGAGGTAGGTACGGGGCATTTCGAGACCAAACATAAAGCGAAGGATGGTCGTGTTTTTGATGTGGAGATTACGACAAGTTACTGGCCATCTCAGCAGAAGTATATTGCTTTTATTTATGATATCACCGAGCGTAAACGTGCCCAAGAGCAACTGGTGTTGAATGAAGAACGCTTTCGCGCCCTCATCGAAAATAGCGCTGATGGTATTTTTATCATCGATGAACGAGGCGAGATTACCTATCGCAGTCCTGCTGTGTTCCGCATGATAGGATTTCGTCCTGACGAATCTGCAGAACGTGCTCCCTTTGACTTCATTCATCCTGAAGATCGACTTTACGCTCAAGAAAGATTTCAGAAACTGATTGTCGAGCCCGGCACTACCCAACATTTTCAAATGAGGGTTCTCCATACTGATGGTACCTGGCATTGGTTCGAAGGCCATGGCACGAGCATGTTCCACCACCCTGCCATCCGCGGTCTCGTGCTCAATGTGCGTGACGTCACCGAGCGTAAGGAACGGCAGGAAAAGCAGCGCCAGTTGCAGGAATACATCCAGGCGCAAGAACTGACGATGCACGAAATTCTGGAAGCCATTCCCGAAGGTATTCTCGTCATCGATGATCGGGGACGGGTGCTCATAGCCAATCCTGCCGCCGAAGAAAATTTGCAGGCCTTGGCCGGCGTCAGCGTTGGTGAAATCATTACCCACCTGGGCGATCGTACCCTTTATGAGCTGCTTACTTCTCCCACCCAAGGCCACTGGCACGAAGTCAAGCTCGACGAACGTATTTTCGAGGTCGCAACACGTCCTTTGCACAAAGAGGGGGAGGCAGAGCATTGGGTTCTGATCATCGATGAGGTGACCGAGCAACGTCTCGCTCAAAAGCAACTCTATCAGCAGGAACGGCTGGCAGCCGTGGGCCAGCTTGCCTCGGGCATTGCCCATGATTTCAATAACATCATGGCTGTGATCGTCCTCTATGCCCAGCTCGTGGCGCGCCGCAAGAACATTCCCGAAACCGAGCAAGAGTGGATCAAAATCATCAACCAGCAGGCCTGGCACGCCACGCGCCTTATCCAGCAAATCCTGGATTTCAGCCGGCAAGCAGTACTCTCCACTCAACCACTTAACCTGCTCCCCTTATTGAAGGAGCAGGTCAAGTTGCTGCAACGAACTCTGCCCTCAAGTATCGAGATCGAGTTTGGCTATGATACAGAAGCAGAATACTGGCTCGAAGCCGATCCCACACGGATGCAGCAAATGCTCACCAATTTGGCAATCAATGCCCGCGATGCCATGCCCGAGGGGGGGATCTTATGCATCAACCTGGAGCGAATCATCTACGATCCCGAGACATCACCTTCTGTCGCCGGCCTGGAGCCTGGTGTTTGGATCAAATTGATGGTATCAGATACAGGCACAGGAATCTCTCCCGAGGTTCTGAAGCATCTTTTCGAGCCATTCTACACGACCAAAGCGCCTGGTGAAGGCACAGGGTTGGGGTTGGCGCAGGTGTATGGCATTGTCAGCCAGCATGGCGGCTTGATCGACGTCAAGTCGGAGGAAGGGAAGGGCACATCCTTCATCATTTACCTGCCCGCCCTGCAAACCCATGCCGAATCCCAGCCCTCTTTGGAGAAATCGCCGGAGATTCGCGGCCATGGTGAGAAGATTCTCCTCGTCGAAGATGGGGCGGCGATACGCACGGCCATGGTG
>JAADFV010000464.1 GCA_013152695.1 Chloroflexota bacterium
GAAAGAGCGGGAGACAGGTAAACCGGTAAGCCAGAAGATCGGAAAGCCGGTAAACCAGGCCTGAAAAACCACTCATCATCACACGCCTTTTCCAATAGAGGGCCTGCTACAGAATTCCTCGCCCCTACGAATAACCCTGCAAAACTCTCTTCCGTATCCCGTCTTCTGTCTCCCTCCTCACGCCGGCGAGCAACCCCTGCTCCTTACTTCTTGCTCCTTGCTTCCTGCTTCCTGCTTCTTCCCGCCAGCTTCGACTTCGCCAACATGTTCCCAGGGAAAATCTGCTATTTTTTCCGCTTCTGCTCTCAATTTTGGATTGTCGGAATAGACACCATGCTTGTGCTTGGGAATGAGTTCGGCAATGTGGCGCATGATCTCGTGACCAATTTCATCCAGCTGCTGCCGCCGAGCGCGACCCCGCCCACTTACCTGGTAAGGGCCGAAAGGCTTGCCAATCCGTATGGTGACTTTTGCCCGCCGGCGGCTGCGAAGGGCAGGAAAAATAGAGGCATTGCCGTCGATGCCCACGGGCAAAATGGGAGCTCCGGTTTGCACAGTGAGATAGGGTACCCCTGGTCGGGCGTAGACAAGCACATCGGCCCAGGAACCCCCTTCGGGAAAGACCATCAACACACCTTTCTGAGCCAAGACCGCCTTGGAGGCGCGCATGGCCAGCATGGAAGCCTGACCTCGACGTACGGGGTAGTATCCCCACAGCTTAGGCAACCAGGTCACCAAAGGGGGCGCATCGACAAAATGGAACCCGCCCAGAAAATCTAGAGGCCAGGGCATCGAGGCGACAATAGTTACGACATCGAGAAAATGAAAATGATTGGCCACGACAATCAGTGGCCCCCGTTTCGGGAGATATTCTGTTCCTTCGACTCGAAAGTCTGCCAGTGCCCGTAAAGTGAGGTTGGCAGCACGACTCATGAGCCAGCGTATCGGGCGCCGGCGTGGATATTTAAAGATTTGTGAGGATGTATTCAAATTCGGCTCTGTTGATTCGAAGCAAGACCTTTTTTGCTCTTGATCGATGGAAGCTTGGCGCTATCTTTGACACAAAAGAGGAACCGCGGCTATAATATAGCCCATGCGGGCCGCTAGCTCAAGTGGTAGAGCAACGGACTTTTAATCCGTGGGTTCGGGGTTCGAGTCCCTGGCGGCTCACAACTTACTCGCACATCTTTGCTTCACGGAGATGTGCGAGTCTTTTTAGGCATTGCTGTCATCAGCCTCAAGAATGACGATTTCATGGGTAAGAGGAAGGCCAAGGGTGGAAGAAACGGTGCAATAACGCTTTTCTGCCAGCCACACAGCACGCTCCATCGTAGCTTCATCGATACCAACACCTTTGATGGTGTAGGTGAGATGAACGCTGGTAAAGGTCTTGGGCCACTCCTCAATATGCTCGCCCACCACATCCACCTCGAATGATTTTACTTCCTTGCGGCGTTTGAGCATGACGGCGATGATTGTGGTGCCCATACAGCCCCCCAAAGCGGCAAGCAACAAATGGCTGGCGCCCATCGATTTGCCTTCGGGATTAGGCCCGGTAATGCCAACACGACCGCCATCATCACGGTCAACGGCAATGAATTCTCGTTCTTTTGTCCAAATAACAGTCACTCTTTTAGTCATGGGGTCTCCTAAAATGGGGTAAATTACGATGTTCTGCTTATGCAGCCATCCAGGCTTAGATGCACGATTCTACAGAAAAGGTTACCAAAGCAGCGTTGGAATGGGACAGAGGTTCAATCTAAACCATGCTTGGCACGTAAGCGGGTAAATTCCTGACGAAACGACTGCTCGAGCTCGGTTTTACGCTCGGGTGAGAGGAAAGATGCGTGTACAGCATTCAACGATATTTCCTCGAGAGCAGTAGCATCGAAGCCGAAATAATCAATGAGTACGCGGTATTCTTTATTCAAAGTGGTGTTGAAAAGGGGAGGATCGTCACTGTTGATGGTCACCAGCACCCCGGCGTCTCGAAGGCGAGGGAGAGGATGGTCGGCGTAGGAGGGATAGAGGCCCAGCTGGATGTTGGAGGTGGGATTCACCTCCAAAGGAATCTGATGTTCTACGAGATAGTCAATGAGCGTAGTATCTTCGACGGAACGTACACCATGGCCGATACGTTCTGCCCCAAGTGCCCGTAATGCCCCCCATACGCTCTCTGGCCCTGCCAGCTCACCGGCGTGTGGTGCACTGTGTAAACCACCGGCACGAGCCGTGGCGAAGGCTGGGGCAAAGGGCTCTGGTGGGGCCGTACTTTCATCTCCACCCAGGCCCAGAGCGATTACCCCCCGATCTTGCCAGGCCAAAGCCATCTCTACCGTGGAATCGCTGGCAGCGCCGGTATAGTGCCCGTTCTCAAAACTGAGATTGCGCGGAATGTCCATAACCCAAGCTATCGTCACCCCAAAATCTGCCTTAACACGTTGCCGTCCTGCCTCCAGACCTGAAATGATGTCATCTGCGCTCAGGCCCTTATTCTGCCAGAGATGGACATAAGGCGTGAAGGTTACCTCGGCATAGCGGATATTTTGGCGCTGCATTTCCCGGCCGAAATCATAGGTGATGAGCTCGAAATCGGCGGGGGTACGCAAAAGATTCTGGATCGTGAGGTAAACGACGATGAAATGGCGAAAATCACGAAAACGATACCACTCTCGCAAACCTGCCACGCTGGTGGCAGGTAAGGAGAGGTTATGGTGGGCGGCCAGTTTCAAGATGGTTTCAGGCTGAGTAGCACCTTCGAGATGGACGTGCAACTCGACCTTGGGCAATTCTTCGGCAAAAGCGTGGAGTCGGACCACAGGGTCGGGCTTGTCGAGCCTGGTTTTGCCTGGGGTATGGCCTGAAGCTGAAGGTGAACTAGTTGTATTCATCAGCCAGCAATTTCCAGACTTTGCCAACTAACGTCAAGGACCCATCATTGTTGAGAAGGTCGCCGTGCCACCAATAAGGATAGTAGGTACTAAACCAAAAGAGAGCACGTATTTCAGGAATTTGCCGCAACTCCTCTGTTTGCCATATCAGCAATGATGCCATCAAGTTAGAATTGAGGTTCTTTCGTGACAATCCCCCATATTCAGTAATGAGCACATTATTGACGAGATAGCCGTTTTCGCGAAGTGTTGAGATAAAATCACGAACCTCTTGGACAGTTTGAGGGCCGCGAGTCATGAACGTCGTATCAGATGCATCGCTGCCTGTAGGAATTGCATAGGCGTGGACATGATAATTGGTGATTGGCCAATGTCCGTACAGTTGCTCATACGCCTGAATGACCTCGAGCATATAATCAATATGCACCGCAAATGTCCCGCAGCAGTAAATATCACCGTTCCAGCCGCCATCGACGACCGCCTTCACAGCTTGAGCGGTCTGCAATGGAGTCAGGTTTGCCTGATCGAAAATATCTGGTTCGTTCAAGAGGAGAAGAGGACGACCGTCGTTGCAACCCCAAATGTTTGGAATCAAGTCAGGGCGGCCAGCCATTGGCAATTGTTTTCTGTCTGTGCATTCATACCACCAGTTGTACCAAACAGCGGCAGAATCATAGAGTTCGCTATCATCCGGGTAGTTACTCACATCCACCATGGGTCTTCCGTAACCTATGACGGCGCCATCGGCATTATCCCATGGCGCCCAGGGCACCACCGAACTAGCGATCTTGAAATCTGTCCAGTATACCGCAAAGCGCAAATGTTCAAGCTTGACAGAACCCACGGTGGGATGGCTGACCACAGTGCCATAAGGATTTACCCGCCCCGGAGAGGGAGAGATGGCAATAGCGTCATTTGCAATCACACTAATGGTACAAGATTGCGGTGGTTCCGGCAGCTGCAGGTAGAAGTTGTAAAATCCACCGCCATCCGCAGTACGGTTGTATCTGACACCGTCACATTCGGCGACGACTTGCACATAAGCGGCCGGGTTGCCATTTTCGGTAACCCAGCCCCGCAAGCGAAGAACCGAGGCGGCACTCGCTGTAGATGAAAACAGAAGAAAGAGGATGAGAAGCACAACAAGCTGTCTCATGACCTTGGTGTGTAGATTTCTGCTAAAAGATCTACCACCATCCCTTGTAAGGGCGTTACCTTCTTGGGGTAAAGATGTGAATCGATCTTTCTGAGGGACATCCCTTGATTTTTTCCTGTAGTGATGCATCATGTTTTCTCCTTATTGATCAAGGCGTTGGAAGTATCCCTTTTCGTAACAAGCAAGGACACAAACGACAGATTCGACCAATTACATTGAGAGCTTCTTTAACAGAAGCAGTATGGGGGCTGTTACCGTTCTCCGCGGATGTAAGGAACACCCAGCGCCGCCGGCGCGCCGATATGTTTCTTGATTGCCGCACGAGAGCCAATCACCAACGCCAAGATCACCAGGAGATAGGGAGCCATTTTGAGGAAAAATCCCCAGTTGGAATTGATATACAACGGGTTGGCAAAACCAAGCAAGACGGCAGGCCCTTGCAGATCCAGAATTCCCCGACGCAAAGCGCCGAATAGGTAGGAACCCAAGGCGGCCCGGAGTGGGTCCCATTGTGCGAAAATAACCAAACCTACGGCAATCCAGCCCTGGCCGGAAGTAGTTTGGGCACTGTACCAGCCGGGCGAAACCGCCAGACTAATGGTAGCCCCGGCCAAGCCGGAAAGACACGCCCCGACAAAAGTGTAAAAATAACGTAGACGGTAAACATTGACCCCTAGCGTATCTGCTGCCTCAGGCTTCTCACCGATGGCCCGCAGATGCAGGCCGGGACGTGTTTTATAGATGAAGAACCAGGCAAGGGGTATGAAAAGATAGCCGACGTAAACTAAGATACTATGATCAGCAAAAAATACAGGGCCAATGAAAGGAATATTGGCTAAACCCGGCACCGACCAATAGGGCAATAACGGTGGATTTTTACCGGTTAGGCCTTCCCCGAACACTAAAGCTAAACCTGTGCCCAAAAACGTGAGCGCCAGGCCGCTAACAACCTGATCCGCTTGCAGATGAATAGTCACTACGCCGTGGGCCAGGCCCAAGATACCGGCGGCAAGCATGGCCATCACGATGCCCAACCAGGGATTGCCGGTAGATAATGAAACACTAAAACCAGTCATGGCACCGACCAACATCATGCCCTCGATGCCCAAGTTAAGGATACCAGAGCGCTCGGTAATCAACTCCCCGATCGTTGCAAAGAGGAGGATGGTACCAGTGGCTATACCTGCATGGAGAATGATTTCTAGATTCATACGACTAGTTGTCCTGTATAAGGCTGAACATTTAGACTGTCAGTGACTCTGCACGTACGATTCGGATCTTATAACGCAGCAACACATCACTGCTGATCACCATAAACAGAATGATGCCTTGCAGCAAATTGGCCAGCCCTGAAGGTTGGATTTCACGTCCGGCGACGATCAGGGCGCCAAACAAAATGGAAACGATAATAACGCTGAAGGGATTTAGCTTGGCTAACCAGGCGATAATGATGCCAGTGAAGCCATAGCCCGGCGAAATCCGTTCCTGGAGGCGGTGGACAACACCACTGATCTCTGACATCCCGGCCAGACCCGCCAAAGCTCCTGAAAACATCATCACCAAAATGATGTTACGGGTAATATTGAGGCCGGCATAGCGTGCTGCCTCAGGATTATCGCCGATCAATTTGATTTCGTACCCCCAGCGACTACGTTCGAGAATCCACCACACAACCAAGGCAGCTATAAAGCCCATAACCACACCCAGGTGCAGGGTAATACCCGAGAATGCTTTATATTCGCGCGCATAATCGGCGAGACGCGGTAGCCAGGCGTTTTTGGGAAACATCGGCGTCATTTGAAAACCGGCATCACTCCATTTGTCGAAAATCCAAAAGTTATTCCAGAGAATAGCCACATAGTTCAGCATCAAAGTTGTGATGATCTCATTGACATTGAATTTTGCCTTGAGATAACCGGGGAAAAATCCCCAAATCGCACCGCCGATCATACCCATGAGCATCATCGAGCCCAGTACGACCACACGGGGGCTGTCGAGAGGCACGATGGGGACAAGTACGACGAGACTGGCGAAAAAAGCCCCCATGTAAAACTGCCCCTCTGCCCCGATGTTCCATAACTTCATCTTAAAGGCTACGGCACAAGCCAACCCCACTAAAATCAAGGGAGTTGCTTTGACAATGGTATCGGAGAAGGTCGGCCAACTGCCAAATGTGGCATTCCAGAAAAATTTGCCGACAAGAAGGGGTTGTCCTCCCGTCATCTTGAGGATAATACCGCTGATGATAAATGCCAACACGACAGAGCCGGTCGCAGTGGCCAGGGGAAGCCACCAGGGATTCTCCTCGCTACGTTTTTCAAAGTAAATAGCAAATGGCAGATTCATGATTGGGTCTCCACACTCTTTTGAATATCTTCTAAGCGGGTTCCGGTCATCATCAGGCCGACAGTATCAATATCAACGGTTCTAGGATCGACAATGCCCATAATTTTGCCTTCAAAAATAACGGCAATGCGATCACTAAGTGAGAAAAGTTCCTCCAATTCTTCGGAAATCAACAGAATTGCCGTGCCTGCTTCGCGCTGTGCCAGCAAAAGCTTTTGGATCGCCTCAATAGCGCCAACATCGAGGCCCCGTGTCGGTTGTACGGCTACAATCAGTTGCGGATTAGCCGAAATCTCACGAGCGAGAATAACCTTTTGTAAATTGCCACCCGAGAGATTGCGCACCACGGTCTTCACGCTGGGCGCAAGGATATCGTAAGCCTCTTTCAGTTTGCGCGCATAGGCTCGGGCATTATTCCGATTGATCGTAATGCCATTACCGATCGGTTCCTCGTAATAGCACTTCATGATCGTGTTGTCAGTAATCGACAGGTCGGGTGCAGTGCCTACACGAGTACGATCTTCGGGGATATGAGATACATTGGCTTTAATTGCCTTCGCCGGCGAGGCATTCGCCAATTCCTCACCATTGATCAGAATACTTCCTTGCGCAGGACGAAGCCCCGTAATACATTCGGCCAACTCACTCTGACCATTACCAGAAATACCGGCAATACCCAAAATCTCACCCTGATGCACATCGAAGGAAACGCCGCGCAGGGCAGGTACGCCCCGGTTATTGAGAGCATGCAGGTCTCGTACCGAAAGCACGACATCACCCGGTTCCTGATCTTTCTTCTTAACACTGAACACAACGTCACGACCGACCATCAGTTGTGCCAGTTTACGACGATTCAAACCAGTGATGTCGATCCCTTCTGCCGTCACCTTTCCCTTACGCAATACGGTAATACGGTCTGCAACCGCTTCCACCTCTTGCAGCTTGTGGCTGATAAAGATGATCGACTTTCCCTGCTCCACCAAAGAGCGCATCGTCGCCATCAGGTCGTCGATCTCTTGAGGTGCCAGCACGGCTGTTGGTTCATCCAGGATCAAGATCTCAGCCCCACGATATAAAGTCTTGAGAATTTCTACGCGTTGCTGCTCCCCTACAGAAAGCTGCCAAATCATTGCCTCAGGATCCACACGTAAACCAAACTGCTCCTGAAGTTCCACTATTTTCTTATCCAACTTTTTCAAATTCATGAAAAAGCGCGGTTCGTCCAACCCCAACAAGATATTTTCTGTGACGGTTTGGGTGGGTACCAGCATAAAATGCTGATGTACCATACCAATACCTTTATCAATAGCATCTTTGGGCGAATTAAAGTGCACTACTTCGCCATGAACCTTGATCGTGCCCGAGGTCTGCCGATAAAGACCGGAGAGAACGTTCATCAAGGTGCTTTTGCCTGCACCGTTTTCGCCCAGTAAGGCATGAATTTCACCTTGTTTGAGGGTAAAATTCACATGGTCATTCGCCAGTACGCCAGGAAAGCGAATGACTATGTCGTTCATTTCAACAGCATAGGGTGTGTCGCCCATGGAGTGTTCCCTGCAAGGTACAAAAAGCCAGGGCAATTATTGAAATCGCCCTGGCTGTGGCGGAAAGTGAGTGTTAGTTCAGTTCTGGCAATTCAGCGGTGATGTTTTGATTCCACCAGTACATGCAGATCTTGCAGTCGCTACCGAATTGCTTGAAGCCGTCAAGGTCAGCTTGCTCCAGGCTTTGGCCTTCTGGAACAACGACGTTACCTTGATTGTCGATGATGGGGCCGGAGAATACGTCGAAACGATTCAATTCACCGGAGAGGAATTTTTCGTAGGTTTCGCGAATCATGGCCAGTTCATCGGCAGGTAGCTCTGCTACGCCCGGCTGAAGTTCTTCACCCTCGCCGAAGCCGTAGAGCCCCAGACCACCTGAATCAGCATCGAAGTATTCCCAGCCACCTTTCCAGGTGCCCGCTCGCGACTCCTCGACGATTCTGGCATAAACCGGACCCCAATTCCAGTACATGGAAGTCAGACAGGCAGGGACGGTACAATTGTATTGATAGTCGTAAGTAATACCCCATTTCCCTTCGGGTGCAGCTTCGGCCGGGGCAGGTGTGTCAGCACCCGTCATTACGACCTGAATACCACTGTCGAACAAGGAAGACGCTGCCTCTTTTTCCAGGATGGGATCATGCCAGGTGTGGATCCAGCGTACATCAATTTTACATTCTGGGCAGGTTTTTTGTACGCCCAAAGCAAACGCATTCCCCAAACGCAATTCTTCAGGAATTGGGAAGGTCGCAATGTATCCTATTCTGGGATTACCATCCATTTTGGCGCGCGATCCGGCAATCATACCGGCTACATACTTCATATCTTCCATCGCGCCCATGAGATTACCAAAGTTTTCGCCATTCGCTTTGTAGCCGGTGAGGTGAATGATGTCAACATCAGGAAATTCGTTAGCTACAGTTTCTGAGGGATCCATGTAACCGAACGAAGTGGTAAAAATGACATCGAAGCCTTTGCGGGCCAGGGAGCGAATCACTTGCTCTGCATCCGCGCCTTCGGCAACGTTTTCGACATAGGCAGTGTGAACATTATCGACATGTTGCTCGACATACTGACGTCCGACATCATGAGCCTGGGTCCAACCACCATCGTCATGGGGGCCGACATAGACAAAGGCAACGTTATATTTTCCTTCTTCGGTTGTGGGAATTTGGTATCCCCCGGTGGATTCGGCTGGCGCTGCTGGGGCAGATTCTGCTGGCTGTTGTTCCTCAGCCGGCGCGGCCGGCGCCGTCGCACAGGCAGATAATAGCAGGGCCACTGCCACAATCAGAATGAGCGAAAACCAAAGATAAGATTTTTTCATGACGCAATTCCTCCGTTTTAGAGACAGGAACTTCGAGAACGAAGTGGGTAAAGAGACAGTTGTAGTGTGCAACGAGGCACAGGAACATGTTTGCAATATACAACGACCCTTATTCTTTGTCAAAACAGACCAATTAAAAGAGGTGAGAGGGGGCAGAATTATGAGTTTCTTGGTCAAACGAGGATGATGGGTAAGTAGAGCGGTATGGGCGTGGGGGAAGGGGTGAAGCTAGGGATAGAAGTCGCGGTAGCAGAGGCAGTCTGCGTTGGGGGGATGGTCGCTGTTGCCGTCACGGTCGGGCTGGGAGTCGAGGTCGCGGTATCAGTAGGAGTTGGGGTGGGCGTGGTAGTGGCAGTAAAAGTTGATGTGGGGGTGGGAGTGACTGTAGGTGTAGGTGTGGCGGGGGGTGGTTGGAAACGGATGCGAAGGCGTGGACCAAAGTAAGGATATTCATGAGCATCGAAGATGAGGAGCTGGGAGTTGCCCCCATTGATGTTGGCCTTCAGGCCGATGCCATAAACCGGTTTCTCAGCGTCTACCCATGCTTGTACCAGGGAGGTGAGATCAAAGCTAAGCCAATCACCGGCCGAGGTGAGATCACTGACGTGTTGTGAAGCATAACTATCACCCCATAGGTCGCGGGAATTGGCTGCCGTGACAGTCGTTTCATCCCATAGTTGTGTCAGTTCATGGGCGGTAATGCTCAGGGTAGATAAATTCTGTACAGATTTGATATGGAGGGCTAATTCGGCCTGATAAATCGTGGAAGTGGGAGGGATATCACTAAGGAAAAAGCCACCTACCAAGATTCGTTGCTCGCCCAGGCCTGGTTGATTTCCCAGATGTAGCTCAATCTCCCGACCGAAATTCGTATCGGCTTGGCGTTGTATGGTATAGGCATCAGCGCTAGCACCAAGTTCGACAATAATACCCTCAGGTACTTCTGTGGGCATGAGCGTTGGGGTCTGCGTGGGGACGGGTGTTGCTGTGACGGAAGAGGTAGGCGTGGAGGTGGGAGTGGTGGTAGGTGTGGTGGTAGGTGAGGGACTCGGGCTGGGTGTGGCCGTGATCGTCGCCGTTTTCAGGCTATCTGCGCCTGTAGCAACATTGACACGGATCATCAAGTGCCCAACCTCCTCGGGATTAGGCCAAAAGCTGTAGTGTTCCTGCCAGGTACTGAAGCGTTCCCCATAAAAATTACGATTGACTTCTATATTGGTGCTATCATCCAGGCGCAACAAAGGAGGCAAGAGCCATGGAAGGTCTTGGGAGACAAGGGAAAGGATGAAACTCTCATTGGAACCTTCGACGATCCAGGGGGGTGTCAAGGGTACCTCGTACCAACCGGCGCCATCAAGAGGGAGACGAACACTCCAGGTGCGGTAGGGATCGCCAGAATTGGCAGGGCGATTTTGAGACATGCTTTCGATGCGCACAAAGAGGGGGAGAGAACGGGGGGTATCATCTTGAGGTTCGAGATAGAGGGCGAGGGAGTCAACTCGTACAGGTGTTTCCAGACCGAGAATGTCGAGGCGTACGGCCACTGATCGCACCTCGGTGCTGGTGTTGGTGAGGGCAATGGTATGGGTTCCAACTGTACCACTGTCATTATGCAGTTGAGTGAAACCGCGAGGCTCTGCCTGCACTTGAGGATGAGAAAAGAGGGTAAGCAGGACAGAGATGAAGATAAGGGAGAAGAGGGTAAGACGGAGTCGCCGGGAAAAAGGAAACATAAGCACCGAGTTAAGGATGGAAGCGGAGTGTCAGGGGGAGGAAAAGCTGTGGGGGAGTAGGGGTGGGGCTAAGGGTGGCCGTAGCCGTAGCGCTCGGAGTGATTGTAGGCGTCGCTGTGGTGGTGAACGTTGGCGTGACGGTCGGGCTTGGTGTGACGGTGGCGGTTGCCGTGGCAGTGGGTGTGAGTGTCGCCGTAGGAGTGGCAGTCACTTCAGGGCAGTTTGGCACTTTGATCGC